>JAFZKR010000106.1 GCA_017551845.1 Bacteroidaceae bacterium | reverse complement strand
GGTATAACTCACAGGGTTGCCTGTCTTGATGGCACAATTCACAACCGCTCAGTATGTTAAAACATACATAAGGGAGACTTCACTCTGATTCCAAATAAACCTGCTACCAATACATCTTCTTCCTGACCTGCAGGCGGATATCCCTTGCCTTGCGGTTCATTATCTTGACAGGTTTATCCATAATATTCCGGGCGGTTTCCTCCATCTTGACAGAGTCTTCCTGCTGTTCATAAAGGAGGAACAGGCTGTAAAGCGGCGAAAGCCTGGAAGGACACATATCAGATGCCATTACATAGTGTATCTCGGCATCGTTATATGCTCCAAGTCTTTCATGAATATTGCCCAGCAGCATTTCCGTGTCGTACGATGCAATCAATTTCCGGCTGCCGACGGCATCGGCAAGGCTTTCCTCAAACCTTTCAGCATAGTAGTTCACAACGGCACGGCTGTATAAATACCGGCCGTTGTCGAGCAGTACGGCATCGGTATGCGGAATGGTCTTTTCTCTTAGCATAGTGGCTGTATGCTTGTCGTCCCTAAGATTATCGGTTATCTCTTTCCACTCTGTCTGTGCCTTGTACCATCTGAGTGCGGGGATAGACAATATGACAAGAGCTGATACAGGTATGAACCTGATAACACATGCTTTATTGCATAATGCTTGAGCGGCATGCTCCAGCGGGTCACGGAAACATAGCACCGTTGAAAGCAGTGTCAGTGGATACCTGAAAGGATAGGAGAAAAGTGACAGTGTGCCTATTGCTGCACAAAACATCAGGATATTGAGCTTTGCATCCGGCCATCGTCGGACTGTCATGACAATCAGCCATACAGCGATAGACATTATTACCGTCAAGCCGCATATCCCGTAATTGACCGCAAGCAGGAGGTATTCGTTTAACGGATGGGAGACATTGTCCGACAGCAGCAGCAACTGTCCGGAATCAACCGTTTTAAGGTACTCAGCCTGATAATCCATGTATTCACGAGCAAAACCATCCCGTCCGTGACCAAGCAGAGGGGTGTCTTTCACCATATTGAGCGATGTGACGTAGATTATACGCCTTCCGTATGTCGAAGCAACCTTGGACCTGAAGAGCACTGTCAGTCCTGCCGCTATTAATCCAACAATTACAAATGCCGTTATAAGTATGCGTATTGAATGTTTTTGACTGTATTTGAAGAACAGCCATACAGACATGCCTGCTGTTAAGCCGATAATTCCGGCTCTTGACTGGATTACATATAGTAATGTGCAGTCGATCAGATACACAGATACGGTAAGTATGGTGCAAAGCCTTTGTTTCTGGAAGCAATAAGGAACGAAAGGAAGTGAAGAACAATATAGCGCAGCAACCCCCGCAGGATTGTCAAAATCAGAAACAGCCTCAAAAAAAGTATTGTTCTCTATAATACCACATAATTGGAGCAGGCATACTATGGTCACCAGTATGTTCATTGATGACATGATGACGGCTATCGTACTTTTTTCATTATCTGTCGTACCTGGTTTGTTTGAAAGGAAATAGAGAGCCGTGTATAGGAATAAGAAGAATAGCATCCCTATCCATTTCCCGCATATTTGCCATTCGTTCACATTACGGACAATGGAGAAAGATGCACTCATACAAGCGCATGACAACAGTAAGACAAGTATCCAATCCAAGCATCTTTTCATATATGCAAATATATCTTATTTCCTCCATAATAAACCATAAGTATTTGTTTTATTTGATAATATGTGAGTTTTAGGTTTAGATATCAGAGCGTTTTCGTACAGCTGAATTCTACAACAACTCATACGCTCTACCCATAGGGTTGCCATAGGGTAGCCATAGTCTAAGCATACCCTTTGAGTATGGATAGAGCGAGAGTGAAAGCAGAGTGGAGGCAGCGTAAAGGCTGCCTTTCGGCTAAGAATCTGTTTTATATAGCTGTTAATATCAACAAAACAGATTACCTTTGTAAAAACCGGTCACACATAGTGCCTTCCTGATTAGAGACATGTTCATACACAACCACAAGACAGTCCGCAGAGTCCTGTATCTGTCAGTCCTGGCTATAGCCTTTCTCACATCCTGCCGGGACACCACCTGCCGTGAGCTGGCCCGGATAGAGCAACTTATGGAAACCAGTCCCGCAGAGGCCGACACCCTTCTCGCTTCCATCGGTGAACCACAAAAACCAAGCCGGAAAGCGTGGTATGCCGTCCTCAAAACCCAGCTTGACTACAAGCTGTACAGGGAAATAGAATCGGACAGTCTGATACTTTCTGCCACTGGATAATACTATAACCTTCTTCCAACATCTTCATGTACTTGATCCGATCTTCGATTGAGTGCTTCTTGTACTTAATTGACATAATAAACCCCGAAAGTTTTTTGTCTAACTTTCGGGGTTCATATCACCCGGACCTTTTCGTGTAGACTACACATAAACCCCTCGAACCTCATTGACAGCCTCACTGAGCTCTTGGAGATAGGGAAATCTCTTTCCGATCCAGATCCACAGCCACGACGACTACAACAGTTTTAAGTTTATGTTGGAAATGTGTTTCACCCTTCAAGATTTTCCTTAGCCTGCGGATTGTGCTGCCAAATGGCACCGACCTTGGAGCAAGTTTCCTTCTCCGGGCAATCACCGCAAGTCTCGAATCCTTTACTTATCGCACATTGACGTATCTGGCACAGACGGTCGCAAAATACGGTTTTCCGTCCGTTCATCCTGCAGCCATCACAGTTAATGTGTTCCGGGAGAATGGGCGCATTATTCAATTCGGACCATAGTTTCGCCGTCTTTTCCCGCAGTGCCTGGTCATCATTTTTTGTGGCAATATAAGCGTCACACTTCTCGCAGTCGAGCCCGCAGATGGCAATCAGTCTCTTCATACCGGCGCGCCTCGTTATCCTGAAAGTACAACGATCGCCTCCTCTGAGAATCGTATTCTCAATCCGGACTTCGAACTGGCTGTCAGGTTCAAGCTGCGACAAAATATATAAAATGCTTTGTCTGGAGCACTCGCATTGACTGTGCCTTTGCCTGTCACGACTCGGCCATCCAAACAAGCTTGGCGGCTCTCGCTGCTCCAGGCATTGTTCCGGATTACTCCGGAGTCCACATTTTACCTTGGGGCACGAACATTCCAAATAACTCAATTCATACTCGTTTCCAGACTCAATAACCCTGCCCTGATATGACTTGCTCTTGTACCCTTCCGAGTAGATCCTGTCGAAATCCCCACCATACTTGGCATAGATTTGCTTATGTAAAAGTAGGACATGATCCTTAACGCATTCTATAGCTTCTTCTCTATAACCCATATCATTAGAATGATGCTGAATTCATAAATTCCGATTTATCTGCCTAAAGATAGAAGTTTTTTGTGAAACATCACGCAGGTACAAGTGTATTGGGGCGAAGCGAGTATGCGAGCGAGAGCGGCCGGAGGCCGCCAAGCGAATGAAATGAGCGCTTTCGCGGAGCGAAATAAAAAAAGGTCGTGCTAGGTGCTGCAACGAAAAAAGACCCATGATCGGGTCTTTTCGTTGTAGCGCCTACGGGAATCGAACCCGTATGCCAAGATTGAGAATCTTGTATCCTAACCGTTAGATGAAAGCGCCATCGGTTATCAGTTGTCTGCTAAGGCAGGCGGAAGCTGGGGGATTCGAACCCCCGGTACGGTTACCCGTACGGCAGTTTAGCAAACTGCTGGTTTCAGCCACTCACCCAAACTTCCTTGGGAACCGTAGGTCCGGAATCCTTAAGCGGGCACAAAGATAATGTCATGGTTTGAGTCTTGCAAGTTTTAAAGTGATATTTTTGAAAAAAACAACAATAAAAGGTTTTATTCGTTATTTTTGAAATCGGATTGTATGTCCGGTGATACAAAAAACAGCTCTTGTCATTTATGTCAGATATCAGTTCCACAATCACTATGCCCAGAGGGTGCAGGATAATAGAGTTTCCCGAGTCAGTGGATGATCGGGGAGCTTTGTCCTTTGCTGAGAGTGCACATCAAATCCCGTTCCAGATAGAGCGGGTGTTCTGGATATACGGTGTGCCCGGAGGTAAGACGCGTGGAGGCCACTCGCATAGCGAATCGGCCGAGGTGGTGGTGCCCGTAAGCGGTGGATTCACCATGATGGTCGATGACGGGGCGCATAGGGTTGAGGTCCGTATGGATTCACCACGTAAGGGTATCCTGATACCGCCGGGAGTATGGTGTGACCTGCGTGACTTTGCCCCGGGTACGGTGTGCGTGGTGTTTGCTTCGCATCCTTATAATGCATCGGGATATATCAATGACTATAGTGAGTATCTTACAGAGCAGCTTTCAGTGGTGCGATATGATGAATCCCACAAGGAGGAGTGGAACGCGTTCGTCAAGGCTTCAAAGAACGGGACTTTCCTCTTTGACCGCGGGTATATGGATTATCATAGTGACCGCTTCAAGGATTGCTCACTGATGTTCTACAAGCACGGCAAACTGCTTGCCATGCTACCGGCTAACTGGCGTGAGGATGAGGGTACGGTGCAGTCACACGGAGGCCTTACCTACGGCGGCCTGATAGTCCCCACGGATATGATCGCGGTGGATGCGCTGGAGGTGTTCAGCTGTGCCATTGACTGGATGAAACGTGAACTGGGCGCACACCGGTGGCTCTACAAGCCCATACCATATATCTATAGCATCTTGCCTGCGGAGGAGGATCTTTATGCACTGTTCCGTAGCGGAGGGACGCTGAAGGAACGCGGGGTGTCGTCGGTGATAGACTGTGCCAGGAAACTGCCCATGCGGCAGTCCCGCAAATCCGGTTGCGTCAAGGCACGTAAGGCGGGTATTACGGTTTCCGTGGGTAATATGACGGATGATCTGGAGGCCTTCTGGAACATTCTGGCGGGGATTCTAATGGAGAAACACCGAAAGAAGCCTGTGCATACCGTTGCGGAACTGCAGCTGTTGCACAGCCGTTTCCCTGAGCAGATAAAGCTTTTTGTGGCACGTGATGCAGGGAGTGTGGTGGCCGGAGCGCTCATTTACGATATGGGTCATGTGGTGCACACACAATATCTGGCTTCATCGGAGTCAGGTAAGAAGAACGGTGCCCTGGACCTGCTGCTGCACAATCTGATAACGGAGGTTTATGCTGACCGTACATACTTTGATTTCGGGGTCTCCACTGAGAACGGAGGCGGTTATCTGAACGAGGGGCTGATTTTCCAGAAGGAGGGATTCGGTGCCCGTTCCGTGGTTTATGACACATACGAAATGCTGTTTTGAGTTATGATAGAGTTTCTGCCGCTTGGCAAAGTGACCGGGAGATATTCCGATGAGATTCATGAGGCTGTACTGCGTGTGGTTGATAGCGGCCGGTATCTCAGCGGAGGTGAGGTGAGTGCCTTCGAGGCTGAATATGCAGGGTATATAGGCGTGCGGAATTGTGTGACCTGCGCCAATGGCCTGGATGCACTGTGGCTGATACTGAGGGCTTATATAGAGATGGGCGTGATGGCTCCCGGCGATGAGGTGCTGGTTCCTGCCAACACATTTATAGCTTCAATACTGGCCATTACGGGCAACGGCCTGAAACCGGTACTCATTGAACCGAGGATTGAGACTCTTGAGATTGACGAGAACCTGATTGAGGCGCACATCACGTCCCGTACCAAGGCTTTGATGACGGTACATCTATACGGACGTCTTTCATGGTCAGGGAATATGGCTGATATATGCCACCGTCACGGACTGAAGCTGATTGAGGACAATGCCCAGGCTCAGGGATGCATGACGCTGAACGGACGGAGGACGGGGTCGCTGGGCGATGTTGCCGGCCACAGCTTCTATCCCGGGAAGAACCTGGGAGCACTGGGCGATGCGGGTGCTGTTACTACTGATGACGGCATACTGGCGGATACTGTAAGGATGCTGGCCAATTACGGCTCAAACAGGAAATATATGTTTGAGTTGTGCGGACGTAACAGCCGTATGGATGAGATTCAGGCTGCCATCCTCAGGGTCAAGCTGAGTCATCTGGATGAGGATAATGCGGTCCGTAAGCATATCGCGGCATTGTATATGGATGGTATTACAAATCCTCGGATAACGATGCCGGAGCGCCTGCCGGAGCAGTCGAACGTATGGCACATTTTCCCCGTATTCTGTGAGCGTAGGGATGAGCTTCAAAGTCATCTGCTCGCAAAGGGTGTACAGACACTGATTCACTACCCCGTACCTCCGCACAGACAGAAGTGTTACAGTGAATGGAGCGGTCTGAGTCTTCCCGTTACTGAAATGATACATGAGAGGGAACTGAGCCTGCCCGTCAGTTCCGTGCTTTCCGATGAGGAGGCCGGTGAGGTAATCAGTGCGGTCAACTCATTCAAGTAAGAACCGTTTTTATTCGTGGTGGTAGGGCAGGTTGTTGAGAATGGAGAATGCCCTGTACAGCTGTTCAACGAATATGAGTCTCACCATCTGGTGGGAGAATGTCATTCTGGAAAGGGAGATACGTTCCGGGACCCGGCTGTAAACATCGGAAGAGAACCCGTAAGGTCCCCCAATGATGAACACCAGTCTTTTGGAGGAACGGGCCATACGTTTCTCAATCCAGGAGGCCATCTGCATGGAGGTCATCTCACTCCCTTTGTCATCGAGCAGGCAGACATCGTCAGTGGGCTGGAGCAGTTTGAGTACCGCCTCGCCCTCGCGTTCCTTCTGTAGAGCCGGCTCCATGTTCCTGGTGTTCCGCAAGTCAGGTATGACCTGTATGTCGAACTGTGCAAAGTGGCTTATCCTCTCCGCATAGAGTCCTATGCCTTCCTCAAGCCATTTCCGGTCCGTTTTCCCTGTAACTATGAGGAGAATCTTCATGTCAGAATGTTTTTAATCAGGCGCTAAGATACAACAGTTATCGTTCACCGGCATGCGATTTTTTGCCAATTGGACTTTTTTTCCTAAATTTGCGGGGTTGTTTCGATTAGAGGCGAAAATCAATGTACGGAGACCTGCTTCAACAGCTGGATGCCGAAACCATCAGTTTCAGTCAGACGGGGACTCGTCTGCTTGGTGTTTTCATGGCGGTTGTCATGTACGGTGTGGCATTGGGTCTCAAGCCTAATTTCTTCAAGGGGGTGTTCAACAGGCCCCGTTCCCTCTTCATAGGTCTTTTGTGCCAGTGGATAGTGTTGCCTCTTTTCACTTTCATTCTCTGTGCCTCACTGCACAGTTTCCTTTCTCCTACAGTAGCTATGGGACTGATACTGGTGGCCTCCTGTCCGGGTGGTGCCGTATCGAATTTCATGGCATCCTATTCTAAGGGCAACAGCGAACTGTCAGTGTTGATGAGCACCATAACAACACTTGGAGCGCCTATATTCACCCCCATCAACTATGCCATCTGGGGCGGCCTGTATGTCAAATACTTCGACCTTGCAGCCCGCAGCATGCTTCAGCCGCTGCAGATTTCACCTTTGCTGGTGTCATTGACGGTAATAGTCATCGTGGGTATTCCGGTGCTGGCGGGTTTCCTTACGGTGAGGTTCGCACCCAAGGTCGCTGACCGTCTCAAGGAGATAATGCGTTATGTGTCAATAGCCATTTTCCTGGGTATCGTGGTCATGATGATGACCCAGAACTTCAGTTCGTTCAGAAAATATATAGGAATAATCTTCATAATCGTCCTGGTCCACAACCTTGCCGGTCTCGGTATCGGTTATACCGCATCTACGATAGGGCATGTTCCTGTGAAGGACCGCCGCTCACTTACGCTTGAGGTGGGAATTCAGAATTCGGGACTGGGACTCATGCTGTTGTTCAACCCCAATATCTTCCCGCCTGAGATAGCTATGGGAGGAATGGTGTTCGTAACGGCATGGTGGGGAATATGGCACATCATATCGGGTCTGGCCGTATCTGCGCTCTTCAGATTTACCGGCTTTGATTCGGTTGGTCTGTCTAAACGGAATGTCAAGCAATGAAAGAGAAGATTCAGGACGGTAATTTCAGATATTTTTTTCTAAAGATATTCGTTGACTGGGCTGTAAAAAGCTCGTACTGCAAGTACCAGGTGGAGGGGTTGGAGAACATACCTTCAAACGGGTACACTATATGGGCGTCAAATCACACCAATGCCCTGATGGACCCTTTGGTGCTGCTCTCCTCCACAAGGAAACAGAAGGTTTTCATGGCCAGGGCGGATATCTTCAGGAAAAAGAGAGCGGCAAGCTGGCTCACGTTCCTCAAGGTGATGCCCATATACCGCATCCGGGACGGGATAGAGGCCGTAAAGAAGAATGATGAGGTGATAGCTCAGGCGACTGATATCCTTATGGACCAGGTCCCGCTGGTTCTCTTCCCTGAGGCTACCCATAGGCCCAAGCACTCTCTGCTCAAACTCAGCAAGGGGATTTTTCATATTGCAGGTTCCGTTTATGAGCATTCCGGGAAGGAGCAGGTGTATATCATGCCCATAGGTATTGAGTACGGTGATTATTTCAGGTACCGTTCCACCGTATTGGTAAGATTCGGTGAGCCGCTGGACATAAGCGGATTCATAAGGGATCATGCCGATGACCCGTGGCCTGTTCAGATGCTCAAGCTCCGTGAGATTCTCAAGGAGAGGCTTTCCGGACTGATTGCATATCTGCCGGACGATGAGGATTATGATGGCATGTGGGAATATGTCAAACTCCGTGCGGCCGAGAGGAACGTCTTTGCCGGTACCCTGGCCAAGGTCGAAGCGGAGTCTGGCTGCAAGCTTAAAGGATTGATGCGTAACCAGGCTGTTGACCGTTATCTTATCAGGGAGGCGCTTGCCATGCGTGAGAGTGAGCCGCAGGCTACTGCAGAACTGTTCAGTAAGGCCGATGACCTGAGGCTGTGGCGCATCCAGAATGGAATCTCAGTATTCTCCATAGCCGATGAAAAGGGGTGGGGGAAGATTCTCATCAAATTCATCATGGCTCTTGTAGGGTTGCCTTACTATCTGTTCAGCGGTCTGGTCAGTGCGTTGATATGGATACCTACAGTCGTAATACTTGGAAGAGTGCAGGATGACGCTTTTTACAACACCGCAAGATTTGGGACGCGGTTCGGTCTATCCATAATATCGTTCATAGTGTGGTGCCTGGTCTATTTTATCATCCTTCCCTGGAAGTGGGCTCTGGCCGCGTTGATTCTTTCTCTGCCTGCGTTGCGGTATATCTACGCATACGGTGCTTTCGTGAGGCGTCTGCTCTCGGATATACGCTGGAAGATCCGCAGGCGCAAAGCTCCCGATTATTCAGGAGTGCTTTAGCAATCCGTTTAGAGTGAACGGTAGAAATCCAGATACTGCCGCGCAACCTTCATGTAGTCATGATGGCGGCGGATATATTCTACGGATTGGCGTTTCAGTTCGGGGATGATGTCAGGGGCAAGAACCAGTCTTTCAATTTCGGAATAGACGCTTTTCTTGTCGGGCAGAACGTTCACAATGGGCCTCAGTTCCTCCTCACCGAGTATCCCGTAGTTTTCCGGTTCTCCTCCGCCTATGTCGATAATGCCTTTGGACATTGCCAGCAGGGAGTTCATTGAAGGGGTATAGCTGTACAGCTGGTCCAGGATGGCATCGCTTCCCTCCATCATACGTGTGTATTCTTGGAAGGGGACTCCTTCGGCTATTCTCAGTTCCATTCTGTCGGGATATGCCTCAAGCACTTCACGGGCGGCCTCAAGCATGATGTCCGTACCTTTGTAGGCCGATCGTCCCCGGCTTATTCCCGCAAACAGCCTGAACTTCTCCCCGCACATGGTTGTGACGGGATTATCCGGCATTACGATTGGGAACGGGATATAGGTCATCTTGTCGCGAACAGGACGGCCGTCAATTCCTGTATCGTGCACTTCGCGGTACGTAGCCCAATATTCATAGAGTCCGGCCACTATTCCGTCACAATCGGCAGCAATCGTTCTGTTCAGAGTTTCTTTAGGTGTGCCTGTCCACTCTTTACGGTAAATCTCCGCCTCGGGGTCAGTACGCGGCTTGTCTCCGAAATTGAAGTCACTGTATCTTAAAGGACGTATGTCGCTGTTCACGCTCACCCAGTAGTGGTCCATCCCGAAAGCTCCCAGGACTATCTTTCCGTTATGCCGCCTGAGATACCTGTATATGGGTTCTATGTGCTCGGCCTTGAGTTCCAGGAACATGGGATTTATGAGCTGTACCACATCGTATCCCTTCATGGAGGGTAGTGACTTGAGCAGACGTAAGATGAATGCGGCACGGCCTCTTCCATCGCGTGAAAGGTCTATGTCACGGGGATAGTTCTTCCAGCCGTCGCCGTCACTGGCCACACATACCTCCTCACCCAGAGCCCTGAGCCCTGCGGCAAGTGTGCTGTGCACGTTACTGTATTCGCCAAGCAACAAGATTTTCATAGATAGAACTTTTCTGCAGAATGAAGTATATGAAGTCCCGCCATGCTCCTTGAAAGGAGGGAGTAGAGCCTGAATCCAAGCGTATAGCCTTTGTCCTGTAGCGGAAACAGTCCAAGACGCGAGAGAGCCTCCGTCTGAGGACCTATAACCTCCTTCCACTCTTTCCTGCGGAGCGTACGGCGCAGATGGTCCATACTCAGATAGTTGATTTTTCTCTCTATTCCGTCATGCGGTTCGTCAAGGTGCTCATCCCTGAATGCCACAAGATGCTCAAGAGCCATAAGCGTATGGGCGGCTTTCTCATCGGCCTTGTCACGTGAAGAGGATGTGGTGATAGTGTCAGGGTGGACGCAATAGGCATATACGGGGAAAGAGGTATTGACGTACCTGCGGCTGAAATGGACCATTCTGGGTGTGAATTCCTCGTCCTCAATGAATGCGTTCTCCATAAACCTCAGTCCGTTCTCCCTTATGAGTGAAGCCGATATGAGATAACGGCAGGAGCTTCCGAACAGATTGTGCCTGCTCATGTATGCGTTGCCGGTCATCGGTCCGTCGAAATGTGGTTCTCCTTTGCGGGGAATCCCAATGCCCGTAATATCGGTGGTCTTTCTCATGCCGAAGCCGAGCAGGTCCGCTCCGGTATCCTTCATAGCCTTTATGCAGGGTTCCAGTGAATCAGGAAAATAGTAGTCATCGGCATCAAGGAAGGCTATTATTTCACCTGATGCATTGTCTATGCCGCAGTTCCTTGCGGCTCCCAGTCTGCCGTGCGGACGACGGAAATACCTGAGTACGGAGGGGGCGTATCCGTTAAGAGGCGGGTCCGAGGGGGAACCGTCGTTTATGACAAGTATCTCGTAGGGCATGTATCCCTCGAGATTGGAGATTGCCGAACGGATTGCCCTACCGAGCAGTGCATCGGTGGAGGCGCTGCCCTCAGGATTGTAATATGGAATGATGACCGAAATCATGACGGGTGTTTTTTCAGGCCGAGAATTGAACAAACCCCTTTCACCCCTATGAAGGCGGCAGAGAGTGTCTTGAGCTTCGATGCAACCGGCAGGCAGTGCGTAAAAGCCTTCGCTATTCCCGGCCGGTAGAGGTTAAGTCTTGAGGCGTACTCACGTATGTAACTCTTGTCTGCGTCGCTGCACCGGTTGAGATCGATAAGAAGATTGAGGCAGACATTCCAGAGTCTCGTCATGACCAGGGGGCTGAAACCTTGGCCTGCAGTCTCCTCCAACAGCCTGAAATTGTGCCTGAAGAGCGGCTCCTGATACAGGAACCTGTAGGTGCGGGTTATGCTGTCAGGAGATTTGTAATAGATATATCTTCCCTTGTCGGAATAGCGGATCTCACGGCAGTTGCGGATTATGTCCGGGCATATTGCCGCATCCTCGAAACTCTCCCCCTCAGGGAAGCGGGTCTCAAGGAAGAGCCTTCGGCGGAAGAGCTTGTTGCAGGCATAGCAGTGACGGTAGCCTTCATTTTCTATCCAGTGCCTGAAACAGTCCGATGCCGCAGTCGTTAAAGGTTCAAAGCTGATGTCGTATGCATCGGGTGAACCTGCATGGACGGTAACGGGGAACTCCATAAGATCAGTTGAAGGATGGGATCCTGCCCATTCCATATTATCGGCCAAAGTACCGGGAACAATCTCGTCATCGCTGTCAATGAACGAGAGCCATTCGCCTTGGGATGCCTCAATACCGCTGTTTCTCGCAGCACTCAGACCTCCGTTCTTCCTGTGTATCACCCGGACGCGTTCATCTTGCCCGGCTATTGAATCACAAAGTGCCGGACTGGCATCGGTGGAGCCGTCATCCACGAGAATGACTTCCATACCGGGAAGGTCTCCGGACAGGACGCTCTTAACGCATCTCTCCAAGGTGGATGCGCAGTTATAGACGGGAATTATTACCGATAATCTTGCCATACGCTGTTTCAAAAACGTAAAATTGCCTCTATTATTACAGTTAATGTATAATTTTGTACCTGTTTATCCGTTCAAGAATACGTGAAGGAAGAAAAAACGGGACATGTACACAGCGGTGCCGGGCAGTCGGACGCTTATGACCGCATAATAAAATACACGGGTCTTTTTGGCGGCGTGCAGGGCATCGTGGCTCTGATAACCATTGTCAAGACCAAGCTTGTCTCGCTCTTTCTGGGGCCTACCGGTTTCGGTATCAACGAATCATTCAACAGGACGCTTAATCTGGTCAAGAGCATGACTGACCTGGGAGTGCCTTTCAGCGCTGTCAAGAATGTGTCCGAATGCAAGGAAGCCGATGACTCCGGTGTTCTCAGGGAGAGTATTCTCGTTACACGCACATGGTCGTTCATCACCGCCGCTGCGGGAATGTTCGTGTGCATAATCCTTTCCCAGCTCTTCAGCTATTGGGCTTTTGAAGGTGACAGGGGATATACCCTTTCTTTCCTGCTGCTCTCCCCGTTGGTGGCCTTCAGTGCAATCAACGGAGGTGAGACTGCCATCATGAAGGGAACCGGCATGCTGCTGCAGCTTGCCAAGAGCCAGTTGATAACTGTGGTGGTAACGCTCTGCATATCGGTCCCGCTGCTCTGGAAATTCAAGCTGATGGGAATAGTGCCCTCCTTGGTGCTCGTCTCTTTCGCATCCATGGTGGTGACCTGCTGTTATTCTTTCAGGGTATTTCCATATAGGGTAAGACCGTTCTCGAAATCCACTCTCTCCAAGGGGTTCGGTATGATAAGGCTGGGAGTGTTCTTCACCGCCACATCCTTCTTCGGAGCGGGAGCTTTCTCGATAATAGCTAACTATTTGATGAAATACGGAAATGCCGAGATAACCGGAATATACAGTGCAGGTTATCTGCTTATCTCATATTTGGGTCTTTTCGTCTTTTCGGCTATGGAATCGGATTACTTCCCCAGACTGTCGGCCGTCAACAGGGACAGGGAGAAGATAAACGGACTGGTGAACTCGCAGGCGGAGGTGGCCATACTGCTTATGGCTCCCATGATTGTGGGGTTCATAGTGTTCCTTGCAGTGATAGTAAGCCTGCTTCTCACCACGAGATTCTCCGATGCCGTTCCTATGGCCAGGATAGCGGCGGTGGGCCTTGCGTTCAAAGCCATGACCCAGCCTCTTTCTTATGTGTCGCTTGCCAAAGGCGATTCACGTACTTTCATGCTTCAGGAAGTGTTGTATGACGTGGTGTTTGTCGTAACGGTACTGGCATTCTTCCATTTTGGAGGCATAACTATGACCGGAGCCGCATTGACTATCGCTGCGGTATTCGACATGGTGATGGTATGTATCATAACCCGAGTCCGTTACGGAGTCACTCTCTCCCGCAGTGCCTTGAAGGTGTTTTTCGTGCAGTTGCCGGTTATCCTGGCATCATGGGCTGCAGCCTGTTGTATGGAGGGAGCATGGCGCTGGATCGTGGGAATAATATTGCTCTTCATATCATCGGTTTATTCATACCATTATCTCAAGAAACACACCTCGTTCATCAGGTCAGTCAGTGAAAAGATAAGCAACAAACTTGGCTTATGAGCAGGGTGACGGTTCTGGTGGCGGCCTACAACGCTGAAAAGTATATCCGGGAGTGCATGGATTCACTGGAAGCACAGACCCTGAAGGATATACAGATAGTCTGTATCGATGATGCATCGACTGATTCCACACTATCCATACTGAAAGGTTATGCGGCAGTTGACAGTCGGGTGGTCCTGTTGGAAAAGAGTGTCAACCAAGGGCAGGCTATGGCAAGGAACGCGGGCATCGGGGTGGCCGACGGGGATTACATCACTATGCTCGATGCCGATGACCAGCTCTCGCCCGATGCCCTTGAGAAGGCTCTTTCCGTGTTGGAATTATATCCCGATACCGGTTCGGTACTGTTCCGTCTGGTCCGTTTTGACGGAAAAGGTTCCACTCCTTATCCCATGCGCTCCCAAAAGGAGATATGGAGCGGACAGGAGGCATTCGAACTCACTTTGGACTGGTCTATACACGGACTGTATGTCTCCAGGACGGAACTGTTCCGTAAATGGCCTTATGATACTTCATGCCGTCTTTTCAGCGATGACAATACTACGAGGATGCATTATCTGTATTCAGGTACTGTAAGGATGTGTGACGGCATCTATTACTACCGTCAGCACCCGGAGAGCCTTACGAACGGAATTACAGCGCTACGTCTCGACTTGCTCGAGGCCAATACCTCTATGGCACGCCAGCTCAGGAAAGCAGGGCAGGGGCGTCGTGTATTGGCTCTTTTCGAGAAGGAACGTTGGATCAACCTTGCGGGTATATGCATCTTATGGCTCAACCATAGGGATATAATGGATGATAAGGCGGCGATGGAGAGATTCCGGACGGTGTGGCTGGATATCGACCGCAAGTTGCTTCCTGCAAGCCTTAAACTCAAGTTCGGGTATTGGCCTTGCTTCTCTTTCAGGGCTTATTTCCTTCAGATCAAATTCTATTCCGTGTTGCGGCGTTTGTTTGGAAAATAAGTCTTATCTTTGCTAATTATGAATAATCGATAAATAAATATACTTATGGACAAATTGTTGGAACAGGTTACCGCCAAAGCTCAGGAATGGACTGGCGGTTCGTTTGATGAGAAGACACGTGAGGAGGTTAAGGCTCTCTTGGTCAAAGAGGACAAGTCAGATCTGATTGACGCATTCTACAAGGACCTTGAGTTCGGTACGGGTGGACTTCGCGGAATAATGGGCGCAGGTACCAACCGTATGAATATCTATACAGTGGGTATGGCCACTCAGGGTCTGGCCAATTATCTGAACCGTAACTTCAAGGAGCGTAAGGAGATTTCGGTCGTAGTGGGACATGACTGCCGCAACAACGGACGTCTGTTTGCCGAGACCGTGGCCAATATTTTCAGCGCCAACGGCATCAAGGTCTATCTGTTCGATGACCTGCGTCCCACGCCTGAGGTATCGTTCGCAATCCGTTATCTGGGATGCCAGAGCGGCGTGAACGTAACCGCCAGCCATAACCCCCGTGAATACAATGGATACAAGGCATACTGGGAGGACGGCGCACAGGTGCTGGCTCCGCATGATACAGGCATCATTGATGAGGTTGCCAAGGTAAAAGTACAGGACATCAAGTTCAAGGGTAACCCTGCTCTGATACAGATTATTGGCGAGGAGGTTGACAAGCCTTATCTGGATGCCATTGAGGGTATCTGCATCGATCCCGCTCTGGTTAAGCGTAACAAGGACCTATGCATTGTCTATACTCCGCTTCACGGATGCGGACGCGTGCTTATACCTCGTTCACTCAGGCAGTGGGGCTTTACCAACGTGAACTGCGTTCCCGAGCAGATGATACCGGACGGAAACTTCCCGACCGTAGTCTCACCCAACCCCGAGTACCCTGAGGCCCTGACTATGGCTCTGGAGCTGGCCCGCAAGCTGAATGCCGATGTCGTGATGGCATCGGACCCCGATGCTGACCGCTTGGGCGTGGCCTGTCGTGATGACAAAGGGCAGCTCACCCTGCTTAACGGTAACCAGACCGCAATGATCTTCCTTTACTACATTATAACGCAATACACCAAACTGGGCAAGATGACCGGCAAGGAGTATATCGTAAAGACCATCGTGACCACCGAGGTCATCAGCCGTATAGCTGAGAAGAACAACCTTGAGATGTTTGACTGCTACACCGGTTTCAAGTGGATAGCCAAGGTCATTGCCGATGAGAACGCCAAGGGTAAGAAATACATCGGAGGCGGCGAGGAGAGTTTCGGTTTCCTGGCTGAGGACTTTGTGCGTGACAAGGATGCAGTATCGGCCTGCTCGCTGATGGCCGAGATTGCCGCATGGGCCAAGGAGAACGGCAAGACACTCTGGGACCTGCTGCTGGATGCATACCAGGAGTACGGATTCTCACAGGAGGCTGCCGTGAGCGTCGTAAAGCCGGGCAAGAGCGGTGCCGATGAGATAAAGGCCATGATGGAGCAGTTCCGCGCCAACCCGCCCAAGACTCTGGCAGGTGAGAAGGTGGTGCTCATCAAGGACTTCAAGTTGCTCAAGCAGACTGATGCTGCCGGCAAGGTTACGGATCTGGTTATGCCGGAGCCTTCAAACGTGTTGCAGTATTTTACTGCCGCCGGTGACAAGATATCGGTCCGTCCTTCAGGTACTGAGCCCAAGATAAAGTTCTATATGGAAGCAAAACTTCCTATGGCAAGCAAGAAGGATTATCTCAAGGTCAAGGCCGATGCATTGACCAAGATTGAGGCTTTCAAGAGGGATCTGGGAATTTGATTCCATAAACAGGAACAGGGATGAAAAGGGTACACTTTTTTTTATTCGTGGCAGCCGTCGCCTCCAGCCCGGTCATGGGCCAGAACAACTCCATATCGCTCAGCATCTGGCAGAACGGCAATGAACTGGGCAGATATGCGGTTAACTCCATTGACAGTATCACCTGCCTCGAAGGTGAAGGCAAGCTGGCTGTGTGGGATGCGGAGCATGGTAACGACACCATTGAATCCTCGGCTGTTGACAGCATGAAGATAGTTTATCCCGAGTTCGAAGGAACCAACACGAAAAGCGACAGCGAACTGAAGACAATCTTCAGCCAGACCAAGATAAGCGGCACCCCTTTCAAGAAGACCGGTAACCACAACCCCCTTATGGGACACAAGTTCGGAGCCGATCCGTTCGGAATGGAATATGAAGGCAGGCTATACATCTATATGACGGATGACCACATGTATGATTCGAACGGCAAGTTCATAGACGGAGGCTACGGTGATATCAGGAACATAAGCATCATATCATCGGCCGACCTGGTCAACTGGACAGACCACGGGGCACAGCCTATAGCCGGCAGCAGCGGCGTCGCGAAATGGGCCAGTAACAGCTGGGCTCCCTGTGCCGCCCACAAGACTATTGACGGTAAGGAGAAGTTCTTCCTCTATTTTGCCGACAATGGCGGTGGAGTGGGAGTGGTGACATCGGACACACCGTATGGACCGTGGAAGGATCCGTTGGGGCATGCGTTGATATCCCGCAGCACACCTAACTGTTCAGGCTCAGCCGTTCCCTGGCTGTTTGACCCTGCCGTGCTCATTGACGATGACAGTATAGCTTATCTGTATTTCGGGGGAGGCACGGATAAACTGACTCCGTCGGACCCCGGCTCGGCCCGTTGTGTGCAGCTTGGCGATGATATGATATCAATCGTGGGTGAGCCTGTAGAGATAAGACCTCCTTATCTTTTCGAGGATTCCGGGATAAATAAGGTGGGAGGCAAGTATCTGTACAGTTACTGTTCCAACTGGACTTCCAACAGCAATCCCGGTGTGGCCAAGATAGCTTACATGACATCGGACAAGCCTTTGGGACCGTTCACTTACGTGGGAGCGTTCTTTGATAATCCGGGCGATGCAGGATGGGCAGGAGGAGGCGGCAACAACCATCATGCCGTGATAAAGTTCAAGGACAAGTATTACATACTCTACCACACCCGTACTCTCAAGGCTGCCATGCGTAAGAGCGATGCCTGGAAGGACATCATAACTGACAATGCGGAACTGCGCAGTACCTGCATGAGTGAGCTCTCTGTCGATGAAGAGAACGGAAAGTTCAATTATCTCCGTGCTTCGGCGACGAGTGAGGCCGGGATTGAACAGATCGGCACTTTCAATCCCTACGTGAAGAATGAAGGTGAGACCATGGCCTGGTGCAAGGATGTTCACACTTTATACTCAGTAGGCAAATATGTGAAGAAAATAACGGTGACTGCCGAAGTCGAAAAGCCCGGCGGTTGGATTGCCCTCTCTGATGTGGATTTCAGGAACGGAGCGAACGGTTTCACGGCTAGAGTGAAGGGAAAGGGCATTATGAGGATATCCACCAAGAAGTCTGTGACTTCGGCAACCACTTCGGTGCTTGCATACGTGGAGATACCGGATACCGGTGATTATACTGTTGTGACTGTTCCGCTCATGAAGACTCCGGTGGGAAAGCTCCAGTTGTACTTCCATTTTACTGAAGCGTGCAGTCTGGACTACTGGTCATTCTTCTGATTCCGGAGTAGTTTGAATTTGTTCCATGAAATAGTGATGAGACGATTTTTTTTCAATTTGGCCGGACTGTGGGCGCTGCTGCTTCTCCTTTCCGGTTGTTCCGGCAGGAGAGGTACTGTGGAAATCCGCATTGTGGCCACCTCCGATGTACATGGGTGTTTCTATGCTACCGATGCCTTGAACGGCAATGAGAGAAAAGGCTCCCTTGCCAAATTCTCCTCCTTTCTCAAACGGGAGAGAGAGGCGAACGGTAATCTTATATATCTTGATGCAGGAGATGTGCTTGCAGGTTCAGTGGAAGCATATCATGATATGACAGCCGAGTTCTATGAACCAAGTCTTGCCGCAGTGATATACAACCGGTTGGGATGTGATGCCGCCGTTTTCGGTAATCACGAGCTGGCCGAAGGGGCCGAGGTCTATATGCGTTTCCATGATGCATGCGAGTATCCTGTGCTCGGAGCGAACCTTATGTATGATGATCCCGGGGATTTCCTGCCTCCGTACAGGATAATTGAAAGGCACGGAGTAAGGGTGGCGGTGATAGGTTTTACAACCCCGTCCGTCAGCTATACTGTTCCGGCCGATGTGTTTGGGATGTTGGCGGTGTCGGATATTGTTGAATCAGCCCGCTACTGGATACCCGTCATCAGGGAGAAGGAAAAACCGGACATAATGATAGGCCTTCTGCATAGCGGATATGAGAACAGCCGTGCAGGAAAACCCGGTATCGAGGAGAACGCGGCGAGACATCTGGCCGCTGAAGTGCCGGGATTTGACGTCATCATATACGGTCATGACCATATTCCCCATCATGGAACGGAGACCAGTTCTGACGGCAGTTCCGTGCTTCTGCTCAATCCGGGGGCCAATGCGGAGAGAGCAGCTGTAGCCACAATAACCCTTACATTCAAAGGAGGTGAGGTGACCGGACGTTCGGTCACGGGCATGTTGTCCGATATAACGGGTGAGGAACCCGATGAGTCATTCTCAAGGGAGTTCAAACCAAGATATGACAAGATGTACCATTATGCCGATTCCGTGATAGGGCAGCTCGGCTCGGAGATAGATTTCAGGGGGTCACTCCTCGGGACAACTTCAGGAATGAACTATATTCATTACCATCAGATGCGTTTCCAGGCTGCTGAGGTATCGCTTGCTACAGTTTCCGTTTACGACGTCAGTGTTCCGACGGGTGATTTCACCATACGTGACGCTTTCCGGGTCTGTCCGTTCGAGAACCGTATGATGTCAGTCCTGCTCAGCGGTGCCGAGATCAAGGATATCCTGGAATACTCGGCCTCCTGTTTCTACAATAGAGCAGGAAAGGGAACCGGCCCGCTGCTGAAGGATGGCGTACGGAACGGATATTACATTTCGGCTTGCGGAATAGATTATACAATCGATGTTACCCGTGAGGAGGGTGACAGGGTAAGGATACTCTCCATGTCGGACGGCAAGCCTTTTGATATGAACCGTAACTACAGGACCACCGTCAATTCCTTCATGGCCTGCGGTGCGGAATCACCTCTGTTCAAGGTACCCGGATTGACAAGGGACGGCATCCGCCGGAGGACTATAGTCGTATCCGGTGCCGATATCCGTTATTACATAATCACGGATTTTTATATCAAGGGAGAGAACGGCAAGTCTGTGACAATGCCGGATTATGGTAATTGGTGCCTTATTCCTGAAAACAGCGTCAAGGAAATGGCTTCCTCCGGTACGGTTAACAATATTTTGCGCTAAAAATAATGTGCGGAGTTTTTTTGGACTAACTTTGCCGGAGTGAGCTTATATAACAAAAAGACAAACATATATGAACATGAAAAAAGGAACATTTTATTTGTTGGTGGCAGTATTGTCGCTTGCATCCTGCAAATCAAGTGAGAGCGCTTACAAACAGGCTTATGAAAAAGCCATTCAGAATGATGAGCCTAAGACTGAGACTACAGTAGTCTCACAGCCTGTATCCGCTGTTCAGGTCCAGGAAGAGCCCAAGGAGGTTGAAATAGCTTCCGTTCCGGTACGTGAGGAGAAGGTATCAGTAGTCTCCGGCGGAAATGCTGTCAAGGCATACAGTGTGGTTTGCGGCAGTTTCTCCCTCAAGACGAATGCCGATGCCCTTCGTGACAGGCTCGCAGGCGACGGCTATTCGGCCATTGTGGTGGTAAATGAGGCCGGAAAGACCTACAGGGTGATTTGCTCCAGCCACGATACCAAGGAAGAAGCAGTAAGGGCACGTAACGCTTTCAAAGCCAGATATCCTGACAACAACGATTTCCAGAATTCCTGGATTCTGTTCAACAGATAGTTTTGGGTAGGATTCTTTCCATAGACTACGGCACAAAAAGGACAGGCATAGCTGTCACTGATCCTCTCAGGATTATTCCCGGGGGCCTGACTACTGTTCCTACGCACACTCTGCTTGATTTCCTGACAGGATATTTCGGTAAGGAGGAGGTTGATGTGATAGTAGTGGGATACGCCTTGAATATGGACGGCCGGGAGTCGGCAAGCATGAAACAGATACGTCCTTTCACGGAGAGACTCAAAAAGCTTTTCCCGGACAAGAGAATAGAGATGTATGACGAGCGTTTCACATCGGTTATAGCTCAGAAGGCCATTCTTGAGGCCGGTGTGAAAAAGATGGCCCGGAGAAACAAGGCCCTTGTGGATGAGGTTAGCGCCTGTATTATTCTCGAGTCTTATTTGGAATCAAACAGAAACAGTTTATGATATTACCTATTTATACATACGGTCAGGGAGTGTTACGCAAGGAGACCGAAGAGATTGACGAGAGTTATGAGAACCTGAAACAACTCATAGCCGACATGTTCGAGACTCTGCGCAAGGCCGAAGGGGTGGGACTTGCCGCACCTCAGGTGGGGCTGCCCATACGGGTCATGGTGGTTGACCTGGACGCGGTTTCCGATGATATGCCGGAGTTCAAGGGCTATCTTAAAGCATATATCAACCCCTATATAGAGGAGACCGATGGCGAGTTGGTGCCATACGAAGAGGGCTGTCTCAGTTTTCCCGGCATCCACGAGAAGGTAAACCGTCCGTCAAAGGTGAGGGTGAGCTGGGTGGATGAGGATTTCAATGAACATGATGAATGGTTCGAGGGTTTTCCGGCACGCGTTATGCAGCACGAGATTGACCATCTGGACGGCAAGTGTTTCATAGACAGGATGTCCCCTTTGCGCCGGCAGATGAACAAGAAGGCGCTATCCAACATAGCGGCAGGTAAGTTCAACTGCGACTACAAGGTCAAGATTAACAGGAAATGATATTGAGAGCAGGGTGCCGAAGGCTTCTGGCAGCGGTGTTGACACTGTCGCTGCCGGCAGTTCTGTCCGCCCAGATCAATACGGACCGGATGATGTCCGTGGGCCGTACTGCACTCTATTATGATGACTATGTGCTCTCAATACAGTATTTCAACCAGGCAATAAACGCCAAGCCATATCTGTACGAGCCCTATTTCTACAGGGCTGTCGCCAAACTCTCCCTTGAGGATTACCGTGGTGCCGAGCAGGACTGCAACAGCTCCATTGACCGTAACCCGTTCGTGGTGAACAGCTATCAGGTGAGAGGACTGTCCCTTATCTATCAGGACCGTTATGAAGAGGCCGTAAGGGATTTCCGTAAGGGCCTGTCGCTTGATCCTGAGAACCGTCCGCTCCGGCATAACCTTATATTGTGTCTTGCCCGGCAGAACAAATATGAGGAGGCCCTTTTGGCTGCCGACACGCTTCTCTCCATCTCTCCCAAATACACTCCCGCAATGGCTATGAAGTCCAATCTGCTGTGGGAGAAGAATGACACTACCGGAGCGTTGGAGTGGATAGATAAGGCTGTGGGCATAGACCGTTACGATGCCGGTCTGCTTCAGGACAGGGGACTTCTGCTTGCCAGGATGGAACGCTATTCCGAGGCCGAGCCTGACCTGGACAAAGCCATCTATCTGGATCCTGCCAACGCAGGCATCTACATAAACCGTGCTATGGTGAGATACTTCCTGGACAATCTGAACGGTGCGCTGTCGGATTACGATATGGCTGTCAGGATTGATCCGGGTAATGTCATCGGACACTACAACAGGGGTAACCTGCGAGCCCAGATAGGTGATGACAACCGTGCCATTGAGGATTTTGATATGGTGATAGAGGCTGAGCCGGACAATATGATGGCCATCTTCTACAGGGGATTGCTACGTCACGGGACGGGCGATAACCGGGGTGCCGAGAGGGATTTGACCAGAGTGCTTGAGGAGTTTCCGCAGTTCATATACGGATATCAGCTGAGGGCTGAGGTGCGCGATGCCTTGGGTGACCGTCGCGGGGCTGAACAGGATGCCCTTGTGGTGCTGAGAGAACAGAGCCGCCGTTTCAACGATTTGAACAATCCTGACCGCAAGGACAACGGTTCCGATGATGATAATGCCGATAGCGGCAAGACCCGTAACAAATCGGACAAGAACGTCTATAACTACCGCAAGATAGTGGTGGCCGATGATCTGGAGAACTCCACCGGTTTCTCAAGCGAATACAGGGGCAAGGTCCAGAACAGGAACGTCAACGTACAGTATCTTTCATCATACAGACTCTCATATTACAGGACACCTGAACAGATTGACCGCAGGGTGACATGGAGCCCTCTTCTGGAAGCTCTTTCATCAAACGGCGTGTTCATGAGCCAAGTCTATATGGACTGCCGGGATGTCACGCTTGACCAGACAAGCATCAACAGCCTCTTCGAGGATATCGACAGGCTCACAGCCAAGCTTGCCGATGCTCCGTCCGATGCCGATGTCCTGTTGGCGAGAGCTCTTGATTTCTGCCTGCTTCAGGATTATCAGTCCGCTCTGGATGACCTGGATGAGGCTGTGAAGTCCGGAAGCGGGAACTGGGCCGTGTGGTTCTGCAGGGCACAGGTGAGGGCCCGCGAGCTTGAGATGCGCAAGGCCGACAGGGAGATGAACCCCCAGCACGGGAACTCTGATGAAAAGGAGATAATGATAGACCCCGGCTATCAGGCCGTAATCAATGACCTGACACAGGTTCTCGGGATAGTGCCTGATTTCCAGTACGCACTCTACAACCGTGGTACATACTATGCCATTACCAATGACCTTCATGCTGCGCTTATTGACCTGGACAAGGCGATAGAGGCCGACGGCACTCTGGCTGAGGCCTGGTATAACAGAGGTATCGTAGAGGTGTTCCTGGGACGTATGGATGAGGCTTTCAGGGATTTGGGCAAGGCCGGCGAGCTGGGAATATATTCAGCTTACAACATCATAAAACGTTTTTCAAAATCGGAATAAGGAACTAATTCCTGTAATAAATGCCATAGTTAACGAAAGAAATTAATAATTTTGCGCTTCCGAATAAGACTGGTATAAAACATAACAAACATAAATATGATTAAGATAACCTTTCCGGACGGCTCAGTGCGTGAATACGCCAAGGGCGTGACCGGTTATGAGATTGCCGAGAGTATCAGCCAGCGTCTGGCACAGGAGGTACTTGCCTGCAGTGTGAACGGAGAGATAACCGAGCTTAACCGCCCTATAACAGCCGATGCCGAAATCAAGCTCCACAAGTGGGAGGACGATGAGGCCAAGCATGCTTACTGGCATACCAGCGCTCACCTTATGGCCGAGGCTCTGCAGGAACTCTATCCCGGAACACAGTTCGGAATAGGGCCGGCCATCGAGAAGGGATTCTACTATGACATCATGCCCCCTGAAGGCGTTGTCATCAAGGAGAGTGATTTCCCCGCCATTGAGGCCAAGATGAAGGAGCTGGTCCAGAAGAAGGAGAAACTCGTCCGTGAGGAGATTTCCAAGGCCGATGCCCTTAAGTTCTTCGCTTCACGCGGTCAGAGCTACAAGAACGAGCTCATAGCCGATCTGGAGGACGGCACCATCACAACATATACACAGGGTAACTACACTGACCTTTGCCGAGGCCCGCATCTGGTTGACACATCGGCCATCAAGGCCATCAAGCTTACCGCCACATCGGCCGCTTACTGGCGCGGTGACGAGAAGCGTCCTCAGATGACCCGTATCTACGGTATCACATTCCCCAAGCAGAAGATGCTTGACGAGTATCTGGAACTGCTTGAGGAGGCCAAGAAACGTGACCACCGCAAGATAGGCAAGGAGATGGAGCTCTTCATGTTCAGCGATATGGTAGGTAAGGGTCTTCCCATCTGGCTGCCCAAAGGCACAGCGCTACGTCTGCGCCTGCAGGATTTCCTTTCACGCATCCAGAAGCGTTACGGATACCAGCAGGTAATCACCCCGCATATCGGTTCAAAGCAGCTCTACGTAACCTCAGGTCACTGGGACCATTACGGCAAGGACAGCTTCCAGCCCATCACCACCCCTGAGGAGGGTGAGTGCTATCTGCTCAAGCCTATGAACTGCCCTCACCACTGCTGCATATTCAAGTCACAGCCCCGCTCATACCGCGACCTGCCTCTGCGCATAGCCGAGTTCGGTACCGTTTACCGTTACGAGCAGAGCGGTGAGCTGCACGGACTTACCCGTGTGCGCAGCTTTACTCAGGACGATGCCCACATCTTCTGCCGTCCCGACCAGGTTAAGGGTGAGTTCATCCGTGTGATGGAGATAATTGAGATAATCTTCAAGGCACTTAACTTTGACAACTTTGAAGCCCAGATATCACTTCGTGACCCTAACGACCACGAGAAATATGTGGGAAGCGATGAGGTTTGGGAAAAAGCCGAGCGTGCTATCGTTGAGGCATGTGAGGAGAAAGGACTGAAGGCAACTGTCGAGTACGGTGAGGCAGCCTTCTACGGTCCCAAGCTTGACTTCATGGTCAAGGATGCCTTGGGCCGCCGTTGGCAGCTGGGTACCATACAGGTCGATTACAACCTGCCGCAGAGATTTGAGCTTGAATACATAGCTTCCGATAACCAGAAGGAGCGTCCCGTAATGATTCACCGTGCACCGTTCGGTTCAATGGAGCGTTTCGTTGCAGTGCTCATTGAGCATACAGCCGGCAAGTTCCCGCTCTGGCTCATTCCTGACCAGGTGGCCATCCTGCCTATCTCCGAGAAAG
>JAFZKR010000105.1 GCA_017551845.1 Bacteroidaceae bacterium | reverse complement strand
TTGTCTTATACTGAAATAGGTGGTTCTTCCGCATTTTAGTTGAAGCATAGATCGCTGAACACCATTTTTCTTCTCAACAACTGAAGTGATGCGCGTCCGTACATTACACGCTTGATAGCTTTCAGTTTGTTCACATACCCTTCAACTATACCGTTGGATACATCCATGATAATAGCATTCTGGACTGCTTTCAAATCCATCATGATGCCATAAGCAAATGTACGCAACTCTTTGATTGGAGATTGCCCATAGGTGTTAAGCCATAGAGACAAATCTGCGGCTTTATCCCCCATTATCGTACTATAGAAAGATGATGCAGCGTTGTATATGTCCCTGAACCAACCAAATGACATGAGTTTATCAACAAGAGATGATTCCATCGGCTGCATTGTTCTCTCACGTATGCTTTTGTCCACAATATGCGCAATCTGCCTTATCGGTAGTAATGGTTCCCGCTCTACACTGGGCGCGCCCTTCATTTTCTCTATATCTTTTCTCGCACGGTATCCACGATGACCGTCAGAGAGATAGCTGTAATGGTCATAGAATGGCGTTAACGAACCTGTGAAGCCCTTACACTTGATTTCCATGAATATCTTTAATAGATCCTTGCCGTGGCGATACTCTTCCTCTACATATGTGTCGTACAGGTAATATGGGATTCGTTCCTTGCTGGCCCTCTTAGGTAGGGAGTCAATCTTTATATACTTACGCACAGTTTGCCTTGCGATATCAAGTTTCCTGGCTATCTGGACTATGTTGAGGCCCGCAGCCTGTAATTCCTTCACTTCATTGAACATGACTTGTCGCGAATCCATCCTGACTGTTTCACCCTGTCCCTCCTCCTGTCTTACTGATTTACGGTAGTCATCATAATGGGAGCCGATTACTTTTGTCACGCAATCAGACATATTCATGTTAAGATGGAATCTGTCCGCAACCTCTGTGATATTCCTGCCTGTCGCCGCAATAGCGGCAGAATAGTCGGTTGAGCGGTCACGACTTACGACAGATACCTGGGAATGATTGTCCAGCCATCCGTGAAAAGAGTCAACATCCCTTTCGCCAAGAAGATCGATAACGCTGTTGGTTTCGAGACTTACAATAATACTCCCATATGTCACACCCTTTCGGAAGGCCCAGTCGTCAACTCCGATTTTTTGAACTTCAGCACACTCAGGAACAGGCATACGATGTAAATCTCGCAAAACGGTATCACCACTGACTTGAATCCCTATGGCATATAGAAGCTTCCTTGCCGATTCTGAAGATGTGCTTAGACTGTGTTGTGTTACCACCATTTCACAACGTCTTGTACGACGACGATATCTGAACACCTCGTCTCCAGGCTGCTCGGCAAACGTTTTTTTGTGACAACAGGGATTGTCACAGAAAAACTTGCGTGCTTCAAACGTTATGACTACTGGACGGCCTAGGATGGAAAGGTCTGAAATGGTCCGCAAATATCTGCTGTGTACCCTATGGCTCTCACTCCCGCAATAAGGACACTTTCCATATGGGAGGCTGCACTGTGCATATAAATGATACGAATGTCCATTATCATCGCATTCTGTACTCTCTATCAAAAGATCACTCGGCGCATATAAAGATGTCAAGTCTGCATGAGTACAGTTTCGAGGTAAGCATCGTGAAGAAAAAATAGTATTTTTGCCTCTGTTAGGTGATTTACACATCGTCCATAACTTTATTCTGTGGTAAGTATAAAGTTACATATAATTTGTGTAACGACCTAATAATCAATTAGTTAAATAACGCTTCAATCAAATGTTTTTGTATTATTTAACTAATTGATTTTTCTATGTATTGGTAGAATTACTCTTACCCTGCAATAAAGAATCACGATATCAATAATGAGAATACTTTCAACTAAATTGCGGAAGAACCACCAAAATCAGGAAAAGACCATGTAATGATTGGCACGTTAAAAAAAAACATTACATTTACGTCCACAAAACATTCAGTACTAACTTAAACTATAATTATGAGAAAGAGTTTCATCCTAGCAGCTATAGCCACAATGGCTATTACGGTTACTGTATCGGCCCAGAATTCACGCATAGTTGAGGAGGGCGGTTCAGGCCCCTACAAGGCAATCATGATGGAGGAATCATCGCTTGCCACACATACCATTTTCCGTCCGCAGGACATCAGCAAGTTCGGTAAGGGCAACCTTCTGCCGGTACTGGTTTGGGGTAACGGCGGTTGCGCCAACTCACCCAGCGGTCACGTTAATTTCCTCAATGATGTTGCATCACAGGGTTTCCTGATTGTAGCAATAGGTCCCAGCAACTACCAGCAGCAGGAGGCTCCGCGTCCCGGTCAGACCGGTGATGTTCCCCGTATGGGCGGCCAAGGCGGCGGTATGCCTCAGATGGGAGGCGGATTCCCCGGTGGTATGGGTGGCGGTATGCCACAGATGGGCGGTGGACAGGGCGGTGGAATGCCTCGTATGGGCATGGGCGGTGGAATGCCCGGCGGTATGGGCGGCGGTATGCCACAGATGGGTGGCGGCGGCATGTCCATGGGTGACCCCACTGGCCTGAAGCAGGCTCTTGAGTGGGCCATTGCTCAGAATGCCGACAAGAACAGTCCCTACTACCAGAAGCTGGATCTTGACAACATTGCAGCAGCAGGTATGTCTTGCGGCGGTCTGCAGGCTCTCCACATGCTGGATGACGCACGCATCAAGACCATCATGGTCATGAACAGCGGTTTCTTTGGCAGCGAGGAGAGCGAGGATAAGGCAAGCCTTGCCAAGATGAAGCAGAAATCAGTTATCTGGATTCTGGGCGGTTCAACCGATATCGCATGGGAGAACGGTAACGATGACTTCAAGCGTATGTCAGGTTCAATGCCCGCATGTCTGGTTAGCCTGGACGGCATAGGTCACGGCGGTACTTACATGCAGCATTTTGGCGGTGACTATGCAAAGGTTGCCGGAGCATGGCTCAAATGGTGGCTCAAGGGCGACAAGGAGGCCAGCACGATGTTCACAGGCGCCGAGCCGGGCGTAAGCAAGATGGCCGGCTGGTCAATTGAACGCAAGAATATTAAGTAATATACCTTAATTGAATAGACTTGAGACACGCTCCTGCTCATCAACAGGAGCGTGTTTCTTTTATAACTCCACAAAGAAAACCGGATGTTTTATTATTTTTGTGAACACATATACGTTTAAACATGAATATTCTCATCAGCAACGGGATTATTTTGCCCATGAACGCCAAAGATGGCGAGGAGCAATATTTCAAAGGGTATTTAGGCATTGAAGGTGAACGTATCTCATTTGTAAGCAGAAACAGCAGAGAGGCTGAAGAATTCACCGCAAAACATTCAGGTGACTGCAGGGAGATAGATGCTGCCGGCAAGGTTGTCATGCCCGGATTCATTAATACACATACCCATGTCGCAATGGCATTGTTGCGAGGTATATCCGATGACGTGCCGCTAATGGAATGGTTGGAGCAACATATCTGGCCTATCGAGAGCAAAATGGGATATAAAGAGGTCTATGATGGAGCCAGGCTCGGCATTCTTGAGATGCTGATGGGAGGTACCACTACATTTGTCGATATGTATCCTTACGAGGAGGCAGTGGCCGATGCAGCCGAAAATGCCGGAATACGTGCAATTGTCTGCCCTTGCCCAATGGATTTCAGGATGGATCATTTTGAAAACGACTGGCGTGCTGTCCGGCAACGTTTCTCACAAAGCCACCTGATTACCATGATGATGGGACCACATGCCATTTACACGCTGTCCGACAAAAACCTGCAACGTTCCATAAGTCTTTCTCATGAACTATGCATAGGCAGTCACGTTCATCTGGCAGAGACAATAACTGAGGTTAACGACTCACGGACAAAATACGGGATGAGCCCTACGGAATTTTTTGACAAATCCGGACTATTTTCAACCCCTACTCTTGCCGCACACTGTGTAGTGATGTCGGACCATGACATTGAGATTCTGGCCCGCAACAAGGTTTCTGTCGCCCACAACCCTCAG
>JAFZKR010000012.1 GCA_017551845.1 Bacteroidaceae bacterium | reverse complement strand
GCTGATGTTTCCGGACCAGGCCGTCCTTGATGACGAATCCCCATCGGCTTACGAGTTTCTCCCTCCAGAAAGGCAGACCGAGCCTGGAGAGGAAGCCGTACTTGCCGGTGCGGTGAAGCTGCATGATGAAGAGTATCTCGTCGTGGTTGTCCTCATCGACAATGGCAAAAGAGAGGTTGCGGTAAGAGGCATTTCGGTCTATACCTATTACCTCATAGAGGAAATAGGCCCAACCCATGGAGTTTTCGTAAACGAACGCGTTCCATCGGGCGGGATCAATATCGGTCTGTAGTCTTACTGTGCAGTGCATTTTTGAAAAATAGAGCAAAAGGGGTCTGTCCCCTTTTGTATCATTTTAGGCCGAGGATGACTTTGTAGCTGTGGACTTCATCGGGGTCACCGAGCTCTTTGCCGGGGGTGTCCGATAGTTTTACGCAGCGGTAGACGTGCTGGCGGGGGTTGACCTGGAAGGTCTTGAGCTTCATGACGATGTTGAGGGGCTTGACGGTGCCTACATCGTTGGTGAGGTTGGTGCCTATACCGAAGGAGACTTTGATGCGGCCTTCGAAGTATTTCTGGATGGCGAGTGCGCGGTCGAAGTCAAGTGCGTCACTGAAGACAATGGACTTGGTCATGGGGTCGATGTGATATGACTCATATTTGGATATGATTTTGTCACCGAACTCAAAGGGGTCGCCGCTGTCGTGGCGGACGCCGTCATAGAGCTTGGCCATATCGAGCGAGAAGTTGCGCAGGAAGACGCGGGTGGTGAAGCAGTCAGGGAGCATGGTTCCCATATTGCCGCCATAGATCTCGGCCCAGTGGCGCATGACGTAGTAGTTGGCCTCCTTGGGACCCATGAAGGCGGCTGTTGCCATCATGAGCTCATGGGCCATGGTGCCTATGGGCTTGAGGTCCTTGCGGATGGACTGGTATTTCATTGCGAAATAGACCGTGGATGAGCCTATGAAATACTTGGCGTTACGGGTGAGGTACTCAGTGACATGGTCCTCAACCTCATGTGAATAGCGGCGGCGCATACCGAAGTTTGCGAACTTGAGACGGTTCTCATTTGATATGGCAACCTTCTTTTCCAGCTGACTGTCTATGTAATCCCAGTCGGGCTCAGTCTTCTCGTACATCCTGTAATAGACTTCCGATACTGTACTCAGGATGGGAATCTCGTAGAGAGTGACTTTATAAATAAGGTCCTTGGCCTCAATGTGCAGATGGCCCTCCTCGTCAAGGGAGATATCTATAATATCAGGGTTGAACCTGAAACCGCTGAGCCACTCGAAGTAGCACTGGGGGATATAATATATATTGGAGAGACACCAGTTGAACTCATCGGGAGTAAGGGCAAGGGTCTCCAGTTTCTTGAATTCCTTACGCAAGAGGTTTACGAACTCCGGTGTGAATTTCTGGCCGTTGCGGTCAGTGAAACTGAATGTGCCTACTCCCTCAGGGGTAGTGCGTTGGTAGTAGTACGACATGGAGAATTTGTAGAGGTCATTCTCCAGCATACTGATAACAGGCATGCTCTCCATAAAATCCTTATTTATATATCTTTATGTTGTTCTCGTTCATGTAAGTGACGAGGGGTTCGTTGCTCTCGATGGAGGCTACGCCATCCAGATAGACTGAGAGTTCGAAACCGACCTCCTTACTGAGACGCACCAGATTCTTGAGTGTCTCAAGGACGCAGTACTCGGCAGCGATACCGCATACGACCACCTTGTCGCCTTTCATGAAGAGGTCCTGCTCACTGGCCTTGGTGTTCTCAAACTGTCCGTACTCTTCCTTGTCCTGAGCCTGGCCCTTGGGCAGGAAGCGCACGTTATCGATGTCCAGATTGTCAAGAATGCCGTCAGGAAGGGCTGCGCCTACGGTGTAGCGTACGCAGTGCTGCGGCCATATTCCGCCGTTGGCCTTGAAGGAGCAGTGGTTCCAGGGGTGCCAGTCAAGGGTGAAATATACTTTGTCGAACCTGGTGAGTACATTCTTGACGGGCTCCACAACACGGGTGCCATCGGTTGCGGGCAGGTTTCCGTCGATGAAATCCTTCTGGAGGTCCACAACTACCATAATCTGAGCGGGCTCGCGGTTTGTCATAACTGTTTGGTTTTTGTTTCCTGTGCAGGCGGCCATTGCCAAAAAAACAACAGCTGCGGTGAAAAACTTAATTACTTTCATTTCAATTACAAATAACTGTATGTATGGAGTGCAAAATTAGCGTTTTTTTACTACCTTTGCACAGCACTTGAGTAAAAGGTGATGAACATCAGGGAAATTATTGATGCCCTTGAGAGATTCGCGCCTCTGCCACTGCAGGATGATTACGATAATTCAGGCTTGCAGGTTGGAACTACAGAGACGGAAGTTTCAGGGGCTTTATTGTGTCTGGACGTGACGCGTCAGGTTGTTGACGAGGCTGCGAGGATGGGGTGTAACCTGATTGTATCGCACCATCCGCTGCTGTTCCGTCCGCTCAGGAAACTCACTGATGACAGCACGGGAAGCATCGTGATGGATGCCGTACGGGCCGGGATAACTGTCTATGCGAGCCATACCAATCTGGACAATGTGTCAAGGGGTGTCAATATGAGGATTGCAGGGATTCTGGGGCTGAAGGATGTGAGGCCTCTTGATGTGCATCCTGACGGCAACGGGGCCGGTATGATAGGCGAGTTTGAGAGGCCTGTGGATGAGGAGGAACTGCTCAGGATGCTCAGTGAGAGTTTCAGGACCGGATGCATAAGGCATAATGCACGGCTGGGCAGGCCCATAAGGCGTATGGCGGTGTGCGGAGGTTCGGGAGCGTTCCTGACGGACAAGGCTGTGGAGCAGGGTGCCGACGCTTTCATGACGGGCGAGATAGGGTATCACAGGTTCTTCGGGTACGATGGGGTGATAAAGCTTATCGAGACGGGGCATTTTGAGAGCGAGCAGTTCACTGTGGAGCTGCTGAGTGATGTGCTGAGAGAGTCTTTCCCCTCACTGAAGATAGTGATGACGGAGCTGAAGACGAATCCGGTGAACTATTATTTGGGAAATCATTGACAAACAGATATTTCAACTATGACAAAAGAGATTAAGAAAGAGCCCACCGAACTGTCGGTGGAGGAGAAACTGAAATCGCTCTATGAGCTGCAGACGATGCTGAGCGAGATTGACAAGATCAAGACGCTGCGCGGAGAGCTTCCGCTTGAGGTTCAGGACCTTGAGGATGAGCTTGCAGGTCTGGGTACCAGAATAGAGAAGATTCAGGTGGAGCTGACACAGCTTTCCAAGGGCATTGCCGAGAACAAGGTGGCCATGGAGAAGTCCAAGAACCTGATAGCCAAGTTCACGGAGCAGCAGAACAATGTTCGCAACAACCGTGAGTTCGACTCACTGAACAAGGAGATTGAGTACGAGACTCTGAATATCGAGCTGGCCGAGAAGCATATACGCGAATATTCGGCTTCCATGACTGCCAAGGGTGAGGAGCAGGCCCGTTGCCAGGAGATGATTGCCGAGAAGCAGCAGGATCTGGAGATAAAGAAGAGCGAGCTGGAGGAGATTATTGAGGAGACACGTCAGGAGGAGGAGAAGCTGAGGGAGCGCTGCAAGAACCTGGAGCAGACGATAGAGCCCCGGTTGCTGCAGTCGTTCAAGCGTATCCGCAATAATACCCGTAACGGTCTGGGTATCGTTTATGTGCAGCGTGAGTCCTGTGGCGGCTGCTTCAACAAGATTCCGCCTCAGCGTCAGCTGGACATACGTATGAGAAAGAAAATCATCGTGTGCGAGTACTGCGGACGTATTATAATCGATCCGGAACTTGCAGGCGTGCAGGAGGAGCACAAACCGCTGGAGCAGGCACCCAAGAGGCGTATCCGGAAGAGTGCAGCCCAGGAGGACGAGTAAAAAATGTGCACTTGGGGACTGTCCCCAATTGCATCTTTTTTATGGGATGGAGGCGTAGGAGGGGATTTCCCGGGAGAATGACCAGGAACGGGAGTCGTAATCCATCCTGATGCAGTAATGGGAGAGGCCGTTGGTGACGATGAGCCAGTCAACCTTGAGGACGAGGT
>JAFZKR010000104.1 GCA_017551845.1 Bacteroidaceae bacterium | reverse complement strand
GGACGCACCAGTCTGTCTTTTTTCGCTCAGGTCCGTCTCTATTCTCTTCTTTGTTATTGACGGTTCGTATTACCCTCGGACATACTTTATTCAAGCATGCCCGTCGTACTACTTGTCTGTATGAAATCGTATCAAAGATCGTTTTATTACGCCTTCCTTGAGGAAAGCGGATGCAAAGGTAGTGCTTCTATACATACACACCAAACTTTTACAACACTTTTTTCTCGAATATTTTGTTAATAAATATAACTCATTGGAAACAAAAGAGGTGGAGCCGAATGGTTCCACCTCTTTATTAATATACTACGCGTACGCGCGCGCTGTGTCATTCCTCCACCTCCGGGACAATGAGTTTATAACCTTTGCCATGGATGTTGATAATCTCCACAGTATCATCATCCTTGAGATGCTTACGCAACTTAGTGATATACACATCCATGCTACGGGCATTGAAATAATTATCATCTATCCAAATAGCCTTCAAAGCAAAATCTCGTTGTAGAATCTCATTCTGATGTACACAGAGGAGATTGAGCAGTTCAGACTCCTTAGTAGTGAGTTTTGTGGATTTATCACCAATGGAGAGAATTTGTTTCTTAGCATCAAATGTAAACCTACCTATCTTATACATAGTTACTTCGCGGTTTTTCTTGCCATGTACACGACGAAGTATAGCCTCCATACGGAGAGTGAGCTCTTCCATGCTGAAGGGTTTAGTAATATAATCATCAGCACCTAACTTGAAGCCGTCCAAGATATCCTCCTTCAACGTTTTAGCCGTGAGGAACATGATAGGAATGTCCGAATTGATGGTACGGATCTCCTTTGCGAGAGTGAATCCGTCCTTTTTGGGCATCATCACATCAAAGATGCAGATGTCAAACTTGCTTTTCAAAAAAGCCTTGTAGCCGGCATCGCCGTCTGGACACAATTCTGTATTGTATCCCTTGGATTGAAGATACTCACGGAGCAGCATGCCCAGGTTTTCGTCATCTTCACACAGCAGAATGTTCAGTTTTTCTTCCATAATTCATATTATTTTCAGGTTATTCATTGCTTTGAGGTAGTGTAATAATGAATTTTGTGCCATTGCCAAGTTCACTTTCAGCTCGTATTGTTCCCTTATGGCTCAGAATTACTTTTTTGACATATGCAAGACCAAGTCCGAATCCTTTAACGTCATGACGGTTGCCTGTATGCACACGATAGAATTTCTCAAAAATCTTTTTGAGATCCTCCTTCTTTATCCCGATACCGTTGTCAGCAATGGATATAAGTAGCTTACCAGGCTCATTCCATGTACGAACGCTCAGCTTCAGAGGTACATCATCACGTTTGTATTTCACTGCATTGTCCATGAGGTTGAATATCACATTGGTAAAATGCATCTCATCAGCCATAGCAAACGGATCTTCTGTTTCAAAATCAGTCTCAAGAGTTCCACCTATATTTCCTACCTTCAAACGGAAAGTGGTAACCACACCATAAATAAGTTCATCTATGTCCAAATTCTTGAACTTGAGAGTGGTGCTTTGACGTTCGAACATGGACATCTGAAGTACTTTCTCGACCTGAAACCTTAAACGTTTTGTCTCATCATTAATGACGCGGGAGTAGTGTTGAAGTAACTGTGGAGATTTGTCAAGCGACTGGTCATTCAGCATCTGAGCGGCAAGTGAGATGGTCGATATAGGCGTCTTGAACTCATGAGTCATGTTGTTGATGAAATCATTTTTCATCTCCGTCACCTTACGTTGCCTAAGGACAAGTACAAGAGTGAAAACGAAGGTAATCATCAGAACCGACAGAAAAATAAGCGAAGGAATCATAAAATTGACAGAGTTGTCAATATAATCATCCAAAGTTGGAAAATAGACCCTAAGGACACCCATACGTGACGGAGAGTCACTTTTGAAAACAGCCTGATCATATGTATTTGTAAGTATGGCCGGATTGAAATCGCTGCAGCAAGAATGAACGACGCGTCCATTCGATGTGGTGACAACCCAATGAAAAGGAATATCCACACCGTTGTCCTTTAACTCCGACTGCAACTCATTAGCCAAAAACTGAGGGTTTATGCGCTCATTCAAAGGACGCTCACTTGCAGTGTTGAGCATACTGAAAATCACCTCATCCAAAAGTGATTTCTGGGTAAGATAACGTTTGAGTTGCTGCTGCTGAAGGCTTACACCTTTGTCTGTCACTGTAGTTCCCGGGTCAGGATTGATGCGTGGGACCTGCAGTGAAGGCATAGTTGCCGACGGGCCGATGCCTTGCTGAACAGACTGGCTATAAGTAAAACCTCCATTCATATAGGTGATGGATTGGCTGAAGATACCGCCTTCCAGCATGGGATAACCCAAATTAGAATTGCGTTCCATTTCCCGGATATCATTTTCCAGATACCACTTGGCTTCTTCCAATTCCAATTGATGAGCCACTTCATAGAGGCTCTGTTTTACAGCATCCTCAAATTCCTGATGGCGCATGGAACTCATCTCCTTAATATAACGTAGTTGCATCATGAGCAACACAACAAATGAGATGCTAATTACAAGACCTAGAATCCAGACTACTATCTTTTTCATAACGACAAATATAGTGATGATATCTGATTATCCATCAATTAACTTAATTAATTAATAGATTTTATAATAAAAAGGGGTGAAAAAGCATTTTCACCCCTTTAAAGTTATCAAAATAGCAATTATAACAACTATTCTTCCTCCTTTTGTTTTGCTTCGAATTCCTTGATAAGCTTATCCTGCACATCGGTCGGAACAAGTTCATAGCTGCTAAAACTCATAACGAAAGAGCCACTACCACCGGTTATTGAACTGAGAGATGTAGAGTAGGTTGCCATTTCCTTGAGAGGAACTTTAGCCTTGAGGGTCTGATAATTACCCTCGCTCTCCATACCCATGATCATACCGCGACGACCCTGGAGATCACTCATTACATCACCCATGTACTCTGCGGGTACGAGAACCTCAACATCATATACAGGCTCAAGGATCTTAGGACCGGCCTCCTTGAAGGCTGCGCTGAATGCGTTACGGCCTGCAAGCAGGAAGGAGATTTCATTTGAATCAACGGGGTGCATCTTACCATCATATACTATCACGCGTACATCGCGTGCGTACGAACCGGTAAGTGGTCCCTGTTCCATGCGCTGCATGATACCCTTTAGAATAGCCGGCATGAAACGAGCATCGATTGAACCTCCTACTATGCTATTCACATATACCAGTTTTCCGCCCCACTCTAACGGATACTCTTCAACTCCCTTAACACTCATCTTAAACTCCTGGTTGCCGAATTTGAACATTTCAGGCAAAGGCTTACCGTCCTCATACGGTTCAACGATGAGGTGTACCTCACCAAACTGACCAGCACCACCAGACTGTTTCTTATGACGATAGTCAGCACGTGCAGCCTTGGTAATGGTTTCACGATAAGGAATCTTGGGTTCATCAAAAACAATCATCATCTTGTCGTTGTTTTCAATGCACCATTTGAATGTACGAAGATGGAACTCCCCCTGGCCGTAGAGAATAACCTGACGAAGTTCCTTGGACTGCTCAATCACGAGTGTGGGATCCTCCTCACGCATACGATTGACAATAGTCATCATCTTCTCCATATCGGCCTCGTTTACTGGCTTCAAAGCACGTGAATACTTTGAGTTCGGATATTTAATAAAATTGAAGCTGTGGTCTGTACCCTCATTCAAAGTATTGCCAGTACGAACATCCTTAAGCTTTACAGTGCAACCCAAATCACCAGCTACAAGTTCAGGAACCTGAACACGGCTATTTCCCTGACTCACGAAGAGTTGTGCGACACGCTCCTTGGAGCCGCGGTCAGCATTAATCATATCCTGACCTTCATGTGCCTTACCGCACATAACCTTAAAATAAGAAACTGCGCCAATATGAGGTTCCATAGAAGTCTTGAAGAAGAAGAGTGATGTTCCGGCTGCATCAAAGCCTACAACGTCACCTTTAGCATCGGTCACCGGCTTACCCTGTAATGGTGACGGAGCCACATTGGCAAGGAACTCCACAAGACGGCTAACACCGATATTCTGAGCAGCCGAAGTGCAAACAATCGGGAACAGGCCACATGTCTCAACACCCTTGCGGAAACCGGCACGGATTTCATCGGTGGAAAGTTCACCCTGATCAAAGAATTTTTCCATGAGCTCCTCATCATTCTCTGCAGCTGACTCGGTAATAGCATCACGCATAGACTGTGCCTTGGATGCCACAGTGCTAGGAATATCCTCAACTTTGGCAGCAGACCCATCAACAAATGTGAGCTTCTGGTTGAGCAGAACATCGATTATACTGCTGAAAGAGGGTCCTGAGTGCTCCGGGAACTGGATAGCTACACATGTCGTTCCGAATGTCGAACGAATCTGCTCCACCACGCTATCATACTCGCACTTGTCACTATCTACATAATTGATAACAAAGAAGGCAGGTTTGCCAAGTTTCTTAATGAGACGATAGCTGTTGATCAAACCAACATCAACACCACGAGAACCATTAACAAGAAGTATTGCTGAATCGCAGATATTCAGTGCTGTGACAGCCTGACCAGAAAAATCATCAGCGCCCGGACAGTCAAAGAAATTGAACTTTTTTCCATAAATCTCCACAGAGAATACAGTTGAATAGACCGAATATCCGTACTCAAGTTCCACTGGAGCGGTGTCGCTTACGGTATTCTTGGAATTGACTGAGCCGCGGCGCTTAATTACGCCGGCCTCAAAAAGAATACTCTCAGAAAGAGTGGTTTTTCCCGATCCGGAGCCGCCCACAATGGCAATATTCCGGATGTCTTCAGTTTTATAATTCTTCATATTTTAAATTGTTGATTTGTCAAGCAAAACAGTCCTTTCAGTTTTGGGCACGCAAATTTATTCAATTGTAGGTAATAAACCAAACAAAATAGACTATTTCTACCCAATAAGGAAATGGCACCGTTAGGAAACGAAGAGTGAGCTGATAATACTGTCGCTCACAAAAAGAAAGTCAGGTGAAATCCTTATGAAAGAACCTATCCTTTGCATCTGTCCTGTACGGATAAACTTAAATGAATCAGTCTCCAGACGAGACCTGTCTCTCTTGGAAAGGGTATTCAGGTCAATACCGTCAGATGTCCTCAGACTCAGCATAATCTTTTCATTATATATGTCACGTTCCGAAAGTATTTCCTTTTCCGTAGCTGGAACGCCGTTCTCTTCGCCCTCCATATAAGCATCAAGGTGAGATATATTCCACTGCCGCGACTCTGAATCAAACGAATGCGCACCAGCACCAATTCCGATGTAAGGTATCCTTTCCCAATAATTGTAGTTATGAAGCGAGCGGAACCCGGGAAAAGTGAAATTTGATATCTCATAGTGCTCCATTCCAGCGGAAACCAACATTGAGCACATCTGGCTATACATTTTGGCACATAGTTCATCATTAGCAGGAAATACCAAACCTTCGTTCTTCATACTCTCAAGAGCAGAAGAAGGTTCGTAGGAAAGACAGTATGAAGATATATGACTGACTCCTAGTGAGATCGCTTTTTCAAGGTCGTCGGACTGTTCTTCAATAGTTTGCCCAGGTAACCCGTACATAAGGTCAATACTGATATTGTCAAAACCTTCTTCATGGCAGAGATCAACAGCCTTGATTGCCTGCCACGAAGTATGCCGCCGTCCAAGGAACCGCAAAGTCTCATCACAGAAAGTCTGCACGCCAAGGCTTATTCTGTTGACTCCAAGTGCCCTTATCGATCCAAGAAATGACGGAGATATATCATCCGGATTGCACTCAACGGTAAATTCAACCAATTCGTCCGTACCGAATGTTTCACGGATTGCCTCTACTATCGTCCGGAACTGTTCAGGAGTAAGTAGCGAAGGGGTCCCGCCACCAAAATAGATAGTTTTGACTTCAGAACCTCTAAGATAATCTTTCCTTCGGTGCAATTCGGAACAGAGTGCATTCACATAACGTCCCCTGTCATTTAGACGAACTGTTGAATAAAATCCGCAATAGATGCAACGCCTGCTACAAAAAGGTATATGAACATAGATGCCTGACATGATATGAACGAATCGTCGTCCTACATTAGGGAACGTATGACTTTCATCACGTCTTCCCCAATGGAATTAGCCGTCTCCATGTCAGATGCCTCAGAATAAACACGGATGATAGGCTCAGTGTTGCTCTTGCGCAGATGTACCCATTTATCAGGAAAATCAATCTTTACCCCATCAATATCGTTTATCTTCTGGTCAGCATAAATACCTTTGATTTCATTGAGGATGGCATCAACATCGGTTCCGGGATTGAGATCAATACGGTTCTTGGCTATATAATACTGGGGATAGGTAGCACGGAGCTCACTAACCTTAATGCCTTCATGGGCTAAATGACTAAGGAACAGAGCTATTCCCACAAGAGCATCGCGTCCGTAATGAAGCGCAGGATAGATTACCCCACCATTACCTTCGCCGCCTATGACGGCACCGGTCTCCTTCATCTTCGTTGTGACGTTCACCTCTCCAACGGCTGCGGCATTATACTTACCGCCATATTTCATAGTAATGTCACGAAGAGCACGGGTAGAACTAAGATTAGACACAGTATTGCCTGGAGTATGCCTAAGTACATAGTCGGCAACTGTCACGAGTGTATATTCCTCACCATACATATTGCCTTTTTCATCGATAAAAGCGAGACGATCCACATCAGGATCAACGACGAAAGCCACATCATGACTGCCATTGCGCATCAGAGACATAATGTCACCCAAATTCTTTTCAAGCGGCTCAGGATTGTGTTGAAAATCACCAGTCGGTTCACAAAAGAGCCTACTAACCTTCTTGACACCCAGCCTGTCCAACAATTCAGGCAAAATAATTCCGCCCACAGAATTCACGCAGTCTATTGCAACACTGAAATTAGCTTTTCGGATAGCTTCAACATCAACAAGCTCCAAATCCAGAACCGCATCTATATGACGAAGGTTCATTGTATCGTCCGTACGATAATGACCAAGAAGATCGACTTCGGCATAAATAAAATCCTCCTTCTCCGCTATATCCAGAACAACGTTCCCATCGGCTGCTGTCAGAAACTCGCCCTGTCTGTTCAGCAACTTCAGTGCGTTCCAATGACGTGGATTATGGCTGGCGGTCAAAATAAGTCCTCCGTCTGCATCAAGCCATTTGACAGCAAGCTCCGTAGTCGGAGTGGTGGCTAACCCGATATCTGTAACGTCAAATCCCATTCCCATAAGTGTCCCGCAAACAAGTTGGCGGACCATTTCACCAGAAAGACGCGCATCACGTCCCACCACAATATGCTTTGCTTCAGAATTGTTTCGGCGCACCCATGTAGCATATGCTGACGTAAACTTAACTATATCTAATGGAGTGAGCCCTTCTCCTACAGGTCCTCCTATTTCTCCGCGAAGTCCGGAGATTGATTTTATCATTGCCATTTTTCAGTACTTATTGTTATTTCGTAAAAAGTGGGAGTAACATTCGAAGTAGCTGTCTGCGTCCCTTCTGAATGAGGTACTATAAGACGTATTTTTGCAGACTTCTCTCCATTCAGAAAACCGGGTTTAATGAACGGGAAGCACATCACCCAAGCATTAGGAACCATATTGCCATAGACTGTTGACATCATACCTGACAAAAATGACGCCGTATAGGTATCGCCAGTGCGTTTAACGTAAAGTGATTCGGGATACTGTTTGGTCTCGTTCATTGTGAGGGTATCACCTGAGGCGATTGATATCTCTGTATAGCGGGCATTCAGATACCACATCTCGCCCGGTTCCATCATGCGTCCCTCTCCCCTGCGAACCACTTGCATATAGACACCTTTGTCGTTGAAAAGCACATATTCATTTCGACCTTCGTCCGGATTAGTTTCAGGATTGATAGTTATGGTATCAACAAGGAATTCACTCATGGATATAATATCTATCTTCGGTTCTTGACTATCAATAAAACTTCGTATTTGCCTATTTTCACGTTCCTTCTGTTCCGCATAAGTCTCTTCATCATCACATGCGGAAAAGAGCAGGACTCCCGCCATTACCGCGAAAAAAGTTTTAAACAATTTTGTCATCGTCATTACTTGAACATTTGTCTTATATTGTCTTTGTCTGATTTTCTCCATGATTCCATGGCTTTATGAAATAGAGCTACAGCCTCCTCCATCGTACCTTTGAACTCCGCACCGCTGGCGTTAGTGTGACCGCCTCCGTGGAACCAGTCCGATGCCAGTATATTACATGGCACATTTCCTACCGATCTAAAGGAAAGTCTCAACTTGTCTTCCTCCTCACGGATAAATACCGAAAGCAGAATACCTTCTATCTGCAAAGGCATGTTCACGAATCCTTCAGTATCACCTTTCTTGGCATTAAAACGCTGCAATTCATTTGCAGTAAGGGTTATCAGCGCACTTGACATATCAGGAAAGACTTGCATCTTCTCATTAAGAACGTATCCTTGAAGACGAAGACGGGATTCGGAAAACGTATTATAGACCCTACGGTATATCTGATCCTTGTCAATCCCCGTTTCAAGCAGCAGACTAATTACATTAAACAGGCTTGAGCTATTGCTGTTATAGGTAAATGCTCCCGTATCCGTCATCATACCAGTGTAGAGACATACGGCAGTATCATAATCAATATGCCTGAATCCCCCTAAAGCACAGATGAAATGGAATACAAGTTCAGAACTTGATGAAGCCTCAGGATAAGAGAGAACCACATTAAATGTAGCACCGGGATACGGATGATGGTCAATCAGAATTTTCTTTGCTTTAGTATAGAGGTAACAAGCCGCAACCTTGTCAATACGTTTTACCACATTGAAATCTAGGCAACACACCACATCAGCCTGATAAACAATCTTCTCAACCGCATCCGGATCTGAATCATAAATCATCACCCCATCAATTCCTGGCAACCATCTAAGAAAATCAGGCGGAGAATCGGGAACAACGACAACTGCTTCCTTTCCAAGTGATTTAAGATAGCGGCATAGCGCCAGTGACGAGCCTATGGCATCACCGTCAGGCGACATGTGTGAAATGACGACAAAGCGGTCGGCATATCCTAACCATATACGGAATTCCGACACATCCTCAGCAGAGAAATAATTCTCAATCATTGCAGATTCCCTTTACCTCCGCAAAAATACTCATTCTCATCCATAATCCGAAAACTACTCATTGATAAAAATCAACACCGGACCTTTTGCATGTCTTTCATACCGTATCGGAAAGAAGTCCAACAACACTCCATAACGCCACGATTGAGAGTGCCTTGACGAAATAATTGGTCTTCTTCTCCGTTAACCAGCAATAGACGGATATGATCATTCCATACAATGCCCACACTTTCCAAGCGGATTCTATGCTCACTTCTATCCTTGAAAAAGGAAAGGATACTATACATGAAAGCATACTGTCCAACATATTTGACAGTACTACGAGGCTTTTTACAATCAGGTTCCTTAATGGTATCAACCACGAAAATGTCCAAAGTCCCATAGAAAACAGTACTATCAGAAACATAACTGGTATTGTAAGAAGATTAGTCAGAATAAAATATGTAGGAAAACCTGTGAAACTGTACATCACCATTGGTGTTGTTCCTATCTGTGCTGCTACGGAAACTGACATCAGATCTCTGACCCACCCCCCCACCTTGGAACGTGTCTTGAGTATCTCAGAAATTAACGGTCCAAAAAGCAGGATTGAAAGCACTGCACAGAATGACAGTCTGAACCCGATATCAAAGAGAGAGGCCGGATTTACCACAAGCATGATAAGAGCAGTTAAAGCAAGAGTATTAATAGATAAGCCCTCCCGTCCTATGGCTTTATAGAATATAAGTACAGAGAACATGACCACTGAACGTATTATAGAAACCGGTAATCCTGTCAAGAAAGCGAAAAACCACATGACACATATCACGAAAAAATCACGGATTAATTGCAAACTACGGCGATTCATAAATGACGGGAGCAGAAAATAGAGGAATGAATACAATATTCCAACATGTAACCCCGAAACAGCCAGCAGATGACTTGCGCCAGATGCCGAATAGAGTTCTCTAGTTCTCTCGTCCAGTTCACGCTTGTTTCCTAATGAGACTGCCGCTATAAGTGCAAGAGGTTTACCTTCCAATCCCCACTCCTTATAATTATCAAACATAGCGTATCTAGCCCTCACAGCCATCATCTTTAATCCGCCCTTCCTCTCTCCATAAATTCTCTGCCAAGATTGACGGTTCACCCAAAGAGTGCCTGAAACGCCATGCTGATAAAGATATTTGCAGTAATCAAATCCGGGAACAGCATCAGGCTGAGGCTTTTTTATTTCCCCACTGAATTTTATTCTGTCTCCAGGTGTAAGCGTATTGACCGTACTATCTTTGGGTATATACAGATATATTTTCGCACCCCGATATGAACTATCATCCAAAGTGAGGTCCAAACGGAAACTATTAGCCCGCTCATAGGGCCAGTCTGTCAGCCACCCCTGATAATCTGCTTTTTCCAAGGGCCAAGCCACCTTAACCCTGTCCATCTGAAGGAGATACACAAGAGCACCTGTCAATAAAAAAGATAGTGACAGAAAAAAACCATATAACCGGGGAAATCTGTCACCGTAAATAAAAGAAAAAACAGTCAAAGCAAGCACTGGGACAAGAACACATGTAATCAGATGCGTCTGGTTTCCGGTGTTTCCAACAGTATCAGATATCAATATTCCTCCTATCAGTGGCATAACCAACCTCATGGAGGGCCAGTCCGTTATTTTCAAACCAAAATCATAATTGTTTCAATGTCCTTATTACAGCATCCGGGTCATCTGCCTTGAAAATAGTGCTTCCTGACACCAGAACATTCACACCAGCTTTAACAAGACGTGGTGCCGTCTCGAAATTTACACCTCCGTCAACCTCAATAAGAGCATTGGATCCTGTCTCCTTTATGAGACTGCGCAGCTCGATAACTTTGTCAATAGAGTGTTCAATAAACTGCTGTCCGCCAAAACCGGGATTTACAGTCATAATAAGCACCATGTCCAGATCGGCAATGACATCCCGCAACATACATACAGGTGTTGACGGATTCAAGGTGACCGCAGCTTTCATGCCACAATTCTTAATTTCATATATTGTTCTATTAAGGTGAGTACAAGCCTCATAATGGACGTTATAAACGGCAGCTCCAAGATCCTTGAAACGGTCCAGAAATTTTTCCGGTTCAACAATCATTAGATGTACATCAAGAGGTTTGGTGCAATATTTCGCCACATATTTCAGTACGGGAAAGCCAAACGAGATATTCGGAACAAACACTCCATCCATAATATCAAGATGAAGCCAGTCAGCTTCACTCCGGTTTATCATCTCCAAATCCTCGCGGAGATTGGCGAAATTGGCAGAAAGAAGTGATGGTGCTACTATAGTACTCATATCATGGAAAGGCTGCTCAATTGAGTGAATAGATGCCGGAATCACCTGAAAGACCACTGACAGTACGAATACTGGCGGCAAAACTGCGCAAAAAATCTATCGTCCTGACTGAAGGAGTACCATAGAAGCCACCCTTTACAGCAGCACGTATCACATTCTCTGAAACAAAAGAAGAACAAGCGGTAGAAGTCTCATCCATAGGCACACTTTTTTGTTTACACTATTCAAACGCAAACTTAAAAAGAATAGTATTCAAACAGCCAAATCTTTTTATTAAATAATTGAAAAGGACTGTGAATACCGGATGAAACACCTTATTTACACCATAGTTAACGATATTCTCTTTTCAGCCGCCATTTTGCGGATGTTTATCAGTGCATACCTCATGCGTCCCAATGCGGTATTGATAGAAACCCCTGTGATATCGGCAATCTCCTTGAAACTGAGATCCTGATAATAACGCATAAAAACAACTTCACGCTGATTTTCAGGAAGCAGTTCCAACAACATCCTGACATCCCTTACAGTCTGGTCATTAATCATCTCATCCTCAATGCCACCCTCGGAAAAGCGTGCATCATTGAGCATGTCATATTCCTGTGAATCGTTGCTTACAGTGTTGTCATTGCGCTCCTGACGGAAACGGTCAATAATCAAATTATGTGCTATTCTGGTAAGCCATGCACCGAACTTCCCAGCAGAGGTATATCCTCCGCGCTGAAGAGTAACAATGGCTTTTACGAACGTTTCCTGGAAAATGTCATCAGATATGTCACGGTTGCGCACAATAAAGTTGATATACGCATACAACTTATCCTTATAACGGCTCAGGAGGATATCAAACGCCTTGACGTTTCCGTCTGAATAGAGACCAACCAAAACATCGTCAGTCATCAGATTCATATTATCCATTACTTCTTCTTTCTATAGTTTCTTGGAGTAATGTTCAGTCTATAGGCGTTTCGTTTTTTAAGTGAATAATAATGTTTTTGCAGCATATCTTAGCTGTATCGGCAACAAAGATAATGTGAATTTTTCTTAATCTCTAAACAAAATGTCATTTTTAACACTTTTGGGGGAGCTTTATTACATCTGGCTCACAGAGAAAGAACAAAATCTCTAAACCATAACACTTGATCTTTCTGTGCATAATTGAATCGTGAGCTTGGGAATATTTTATATGAAAGAGCAATTGGACAGATCTGTACCACAGAGAAAAGCACATACTTCCATTCGCTTTTTGCCAGCTATCTGTATTTCAAGGAGACGGATTGCACCATCGGACGTTGAAACTTTTAGATTGCTTTTTCCATCACAATGAATTGTACCAGGAGGCATATCAGGTGCATCGGACGTAGGTTCAGCATAATAAATCTTAAATACCTGCTCACGATTGTCGGGAGTACGAAGAACAGTCCATGCGGCGGGATATGGTGAGAGACCGCGAATGAAATCGTTTACTCTAGAGGTGGGCTGGTTCCAATCTATGCGACAGGTCTCTTTAAATATCTTGGGTGCCAAGCGGAGCTCTTTTGTACTTATTGACTGCTGACTGACCTTTTTTTCTGTACCTGCAATGATGTCTTCAAGGGTTTTTACAGTGAGATCAGCTCCAAGATGCATCAGTTTATCGTGCATGGTGCCGGCGTTGTCTTCAGGCAGGATAGGGATTCTGGCCTGATGGATGATATCGCCTGCATCTATTTCATGCTTAAGGAAGAAGGTGGTGACACCGGTCTCCTTGTCTCCGTTTATTATTGCCCAGTTAATGGGGGCGGCTCCGCGGTATTGCGGCAGCAGTGAGGCGTGCAGGTTGAATGTACCCAGACGGGGCATACTCCAAACCACCTCAGGGAGCATACGGAAGGCTACCACTATCTGTAGGTCAGCCTTGAGAGCCCTGAGCTGTTCTATGAACAGCGGGTCTTTGAGTTTCTCGGGCTGGAGGACAGGTATGCCCTGATCCACAGCATATTTCTTGACAGGACTGCTCTGGGGCACACTGCCGTGACGGCCCATGGGCTTATCAGGCATAGTTACTACACCTACTATATTATAGTGGTCATCAACGAGCCGGCGAAGCGTGAACTCTGCAAACTCCGGTGTTCCCATAAATACTATCCTTACCTCCTTTTTCTCCATAAAGGGGTATATATCAAACAGATTGGGGATATCTTCTTTTTTTCTGTCACTCCTCAGAAAGTTCAAGTAAGACATTGCGGTATGAATTGAATATCTTGGACTTGGAAACAAAACCCACATAGTGGCCAGACTCATCCTCTACGGGCAGGTTCCACGCTCCTGTTTCATCAAACTTTTTCATCACTATATCCATAGGATCCTTTACCGACAGACGGGCTGGCGGCAATTCCATGAGTTTCTGAACATTAAAACGGTGATACAGCTCCTGGCGGAACATGATGTTACGTATGCTCTCCATATTGACCACTCCCACCAGACAGCCACTTTCATCAACAACAGGGAACAGGTTACGCTTGGAGCGTGCTATTATATTCACCAACTGCCCCAAATCCATATCAGGACTCACCTTAAGGAACTCTTTCTCTATGAGATTATCCATACTCATAAGCAGCAGCACGGACTGGTCTTTATGGTGAGTCATCAGTTCACCCTTCTGCGCCAGACGCATGGAATAAATGGAGTGTGGCTGGAATAGCTTGATAGTAAGATATGACATTATGGAGACCATCATGAGAGGGAGGAACATAGTGTAGCCTCCTGTCAGTTCAGCTATGAGGAATACACCTGTTAGGGGTGCAAACATGACGCCCGACATGAGTCCGGCCATACCCAGGAGAGCAAAATTCTGAACTGATATTTCAGCCCCAGGGGAAAGTTTGTTCATGAGCTCACCGAAAATGAATCCTGTGAGACAGCCCAGGAACAGACTGGGTGCGAATATTCCGCCGCAACCTCCTCCTGCATTTGTAGCCGTCGATGCAAACACTTTCATAAGTACTATCAAACCAAGATACAGCAACAAGTTTCCTCCATAGAAGAAAGAACCGTCCATCACCTTGCCGGAATCCTCATTGACATCAAGTAGCAGAGCGATTGTATCATAACCCTCACCAAAAAGTGATGGGAACAGGAATATGAGTATACTAAGAATAACGGCACCAATAACGAACTTGACCCACGGACTGGAGAACTTCTTGAACCAGGTCTCAAACCAGTGCATGGTCTGTGAGAAATAGAGTGAAACCAGTCCGCATGTCACGCCCAGAAGCAGGGCATATGGAATACGAGACAGATCAAACCCGTGCTCAGATACAAAATGGAACATGGAGTCTGTACCTGTAAACACATAAGATATGGTAGCTGCAGTAACCGATGACACCAGCAGAGGTAGCAGAGAACCCATGCTCAAGTCAAACATAAGTACCTCAAGCACAAAGACCAGTCCTGCTATAGGAGCCTTAAAGATACCAGCAATGGCGCCCGCGGAACCGCAACCCACAAGCAGCATTAGCGTGCGGTGCTCCATTTTGAACATACGGCCTATATTGGAACCTATGGCGGAGCCTGTAAGAACGATAGGACTTTCAGCTCCTACAGATCCACCCATACCAATGGTAATAGCACTGGCTATGACCGATGAGTACATATTATGAGGCTTGATACGTCCGTTCTTCTTAGACAGGGCATAAAGAATCTTGGTAACGCCGTGCCCTATATCATCACGCACTATATACCTTATGAAAAGACCTGAAATGAAAATACCTATCACAGGATAGACCAGCAGGCTGTAGTTCTCATGGCTGATGAAAAGATGGTCTGATATAAAGCCGTGGATGATATGAATCAGGTATTTGAGCAACAGTGCTACGAAAGCGGTAAGAACACCTACAACTAGACTGAGCAGAAGGATGAACTGCCGCTCACTGATATGGTCACGACGCCACAAATTGAATTTATTGAGCAGTGACTCAGTCTGTTTCTCTATCTCCTCTGATGTATCTTTCATTCTCTGATTACTTTAACCAATCCACCTGAACCGAGTTTGATTATGCCCGATGCCACAGTCCTGGTCTGTTCTGTCTGACGATATTCAACAATGTAGTCAACACCCTGCTTAATAACATCGGCTATCTCACTGAAATTGGCAGCCGACGGCTGTCCGCTGATATTAGCCGATGTGGAAACCACTGCCCCACCCAACCTGCGGCACAACTCATTGGAGAAGGCCTCACGTGTAACACGGATGCCGGCACTGCCGTCCTCTGCAAGAAGTTCAGGTGCCAGATGGCGCACATTGTCATAGATGATGGTGAGAGGCTTCTCTGCCAAATCCATGAGGTCATACGCCACATCAGGGATATTGGGCACATAATAGCCCAGTTTGGCATCGGAATCTATAAGCGAGAGCATGGACTTACTGTCACTGCGCTGCTTGAGCTCGAAGATACGGCGCACGGCAACGGAATTGGAGGCATCACACCCTATCCCCCAGATGGTATCTGTTGGATAGAGGATTATACCGCCATCACGCATGACCTGTACGGCCTTCTTGACATCTTCAATGAACTCCTGCATCAGAACTCGCTCGTAAAGTGGAACTTGATATGCTTAAAGTCTATCTGCGCCATCTGCAGCACATAGCCGCTGTCAGCCAGGAAGACGTCACGGCCCTCCATATCAGTAGCCATAAACTGATACTTGCGTTTCTTGAACGCCTCAAGCTCTGCCTCATCATCACTCTCTATCCAGCAGGCCTTGTAAAGACTGGCCGGCTCCCAACGGCACAGGGCGTTGTACTCATGCTCCAGACGATACTGGATAACCTCAAACTGAAGCTGTCCTACCGTACCTATAAGCTTGCGGCCGTTGAACTGGTTCACAAACATCTGGGCCACACCCTCACCCATCAGCTGGTCAATACCCTTAGCAAGCTGCTTGGCGCGCATGGGGTCAGCGTTCTCAATATATTTGAACATCTCAGGTGAAAAACTTGGCAAACCCTTGAAGTGGAGTTTCTCTCCCTGAGTCAGCGTATCACCGATCTTGAAGTTACCGGTGTCGGGCAGGCCGATGATATCGCCCGGCCAAGCCTCTTCAATGGTGCTCTTGCGCTGTGCCATGAACTGGGTGGGCGATGAGAACCGGAAGGTCTTGTCCATACGTACGTGATAATATGGCTCGTTACGCTGGAACCGGCCTGAGCAGACCTTACAGAATGCCACCGATGAACGGTGGTTGGGATCAATGTTGGCGGTAATCTTGAAGATGAATCCCGTAAACTTGCTGTCCTCGGGCTTCACCATACGCTCCAATGCCTGTGTGGGACGCGGGCTGGGCGCAATCTGAACAAAGCAGTTTAGCAATTCCTGTACGCCGAAGTTGTTCAGAGCTGAGCCAAAGAATACGGGAGCAAGTTCTCCGTTAAGATACTGGCTGCGGTCAAACGGTTCATAAACGCCGTCTATCAACTCCAGGTCAGTGCGTAACTTTGCAGCTTCACGCTCACCCACATGAGCCTCAAGATCCGTGCTGTTTATGTCAACCTCAACCTTCTCTGTGACTTTCTGCTTATCAGGGGTGAAAAGGTCAAGTTTCTGCTCATAGATATTGTACACCCCCTTGAAACGCGCACCTTTCTCAATAGGCCAGCTGAGCGGGCGTACATGTATCTGGAGTTCCTCCTCAAGTTCATCAAGCAGGTCAAAAGGATCATTACCTTCACGGTCCAACTTGTTTACAAAGACTATCACCGGAGTCTTGCGCATGCGGCACACCTCCATAAGACGGCGTGTCTGAAGCTCAACGCCTTTGGCGCTGTCAATGACAATGATTACGCTGTCAACGGCGGTCAACGTGCGGAAAGTATCCTCAGCAAAGTCCTGGTGACCCGGGGTATCCAGGATATTTATCTTGTAACCTTCATAATCAAACTCCATGACCGATGTGGTAACGGAGATTCCACGCTGTTTCTCAATATCCATCCAGTCCGATGTGGCTGTCTTGCGAATCTTATTGGACTTGACGGCGCCGGCAACCTGAATCTGGCCGCCGAACAGCAGAAATTTCTCAGTAAGGGTTGTCTTACCGGCATCAGGGTGCGAAACTATCGCAAATGTTCTACGCCTGTTTATCTCTTCAATCATAATCAATCTAAAACCAATGTCCCATTCTTCTCTTCACGGTAGAGTAGAGCCAGTTTTCCGATAAAAGCCGATACGACCTTCACAGCCTGAGCCGTACCTTCGCTCAATGATTTGCCCTGCAATTTGAGCATCCATACTCCATACAACAAATTGAAGCAGTCACGCAATTCATTATTCTGCTCCTCATGGTTTCTGGCACGATATTCAACGATGAACGGCAAGGCTTTATAATAAAGTTCCCTGTACTCAGACTGATTGTCACTGTCAAGCAGACGTAAATGGAGATCCTCCAACAGAACCAGTACATTTTCATTGACCTGAAGATGTCCATGCTCAGTCTTCCCCTCTATGCGCATCATCCCGATCATGTCATCATACCACTGTTTCCATTGTCGGCAATCAGACTCACTGCGCCCGCTTACCTCTATAACAGTATCATAAAGCCGTTCGCTGTCCAACCCGGCAGCACGTATTATATCCTCTACCTGCCACATATACAGCAGATACTCAGCTATGTTACTCTTTCTTAATTCCTCCTGAACAAACATTATAATTTCACTAATATCAATGAAAGCCACACCACGGAAGATACGATAAGGATTGTACCCATTATTCTGTTTATCATCCACAGACCACGCAGGTCAAAACGGTTCTTCAGTTTATTGACCAAATATGAAAGAGTGAACCACCAGCAGACATCGCCCACAAGAGTAAAAGCATAAGTCTTCATTTTTAGACTTAATGTGAATTCATCGACAGGCAGAGAAAAGAAGGCGAACAATCCCATATAGAAGAATATTATCAGAGGATTCACTATTGCCACCAGAAAACCTGTCAGCAGGAACTGACCTGACGATTCCTTCTTAACCACGATCTCCTTTGCTCTGGCAAGAGGATTGTTCCTTACTGTAATCAGGCCAAATACAAGCAGAAGAGCACACCCGGTAAGTTTCACCAAAAAAGCGATTCCAGGATTCTCAAGATAACCGAGCACCAATGAGAGGCACATAATGGTGATAAAAATATAAACTGCGTCACTTACAGAAACTCCAAGACCGGTAAGGAATCCCTTCCACCGACCTTTGTTAAGAGTACGTTGTATTACAAGCACCCCCGACGGTCCCGTCGGGGCTGCTGCAAGAAAACCTATCGCCATTCCCTTGAGAACAATCTCAAGTATGGAAGAATCACTCATCTATATCTTTACTTCCCTATCACCAGATTCATACCGAGACAGATATTGACGCCAAAATCATTAAGAGGTATAAACTGTGGATTCAACTCGGCATTGAGTCGGTCAACAGCGACAAAGAAGTTGAAACCGGCAGGATGGAAATTCATCATCATTCCCAGTGATGAGCCATATGTTGAAAAACCAAGTTTACCTGTAAAATCAAACCAACGGCATGGTGATGCAGTAACGGTTGTCAGTGACTCGAAATAAGGCCAGGTACCTGTCCTGAGAGTAAGCAATTCACCGAAAGACAGCCATTCGACAGGAGGAAGAGTATATTCTGCGCCTGTCCTGAAAGTGACATCCAGACCAATACCCTCCGTCTCTGCATCCTTAGTCCTATATAACCGTATCATTTCCTTGAAATCATCCTCAAGATTGTCAATTGTCTCATCATTGTCAGAATCATTGACGTCATATCCTTCAAATCCTTTAAATTCTACATATTTGTCATTGTCTGTTTCAAATGAGCTCAACTGGTTCCATTTTACAAAACCGAGGTCTGTTATGGATGCAGACAATTTCAGTCCCTTGACAATTTCTTTCATATCGTATTCCGCACCTAAGTCAAATGCCAGGCCGAAACTCCATGGAATACTGAACTTATCTGATGACTCCAAACCGTCAATAGTATTATTCTCAGCATCATAATTGAATACCTGCCCCGGGATGTTTGCTCTTAATCTGCCGTTCGTCTTAACCATCCAAGACTCTTCAGACAGACGGGCATCAATCTGGTCAATGTTCAAATCGGCATAAACCAAACCGTACAGGATCTTCATCGTTCCGCCTATCCTAAGATTCTCGCCAATCATGTGAGAATGGTTTAAAGCGGCTTCAATATAACTGATGGTTTTTACATTGAGGTCTTCAATCATATAATCTCCGGTTGCGAGACTGGATTTCATGAAACCGAACAACTCTTTGGGGATACTGACAGTCTCCCTGTTCCTCATCCTCAGATCAAAGACGGTATATTGTGACTTGGAGCCTACTCCAACAGTCAGAATGTCCATATTCAAGCCTACATTGACCTGTGCTGCCGACGGCAGATTGTTCATGAATTCATCACGGTCAACATCAGGACTCATGAAAGTGGTCAGTTTTCCAGGATGTGACTTGGAATCATACATGAAATTTGATAGGCCGAAAGAACTCTGGGCGTCAATTTGAATGTTGCTCAATGCAGGTATAGACACCAGAACTCTTCTCTCGGGAGCAAAAGCCGGATTCAGTTCATAACGTTTGGAAAAACCTTCAAGAAAATATCCGGTGCCTGTAGTCTGGGCATGCGAAACTGAAGACGCAATAATCAGCAATACTGCAAAAAGAGACTTGAATGAAAATATTCTTGTTTTCATAACTTTGTATTTTACGAGGTTACTAGTCTTTATTGTTCAGTTTATCCGTAAGGTCTAAGTCAATCCCGTCATGTATCAGAAGTTTCATGTCAGATAATTCAATATACTGACCCTTCTTGATTGAGGCTCCATCAGTACCGGATTCACATTGAGCGGAAATAACAAGAGCGTCAAGCAACTTAAGTGAATTATTCTTAACAGAAATCCTCACTTTCATCTCCGATGTTGTTCCGGCTGTGCTTCCCGGACTTATGGTCACCTGCTCCAGAGTTATGTCATTAACTGGATGTTCCATCTTGTCAAGTGCCTTGAAAGAGAGTTTGATACCAAACGGGATGGTACTTGTAACCTTTGCATTTAATTCAACATCGGCAGCACTCACCACATCAGATATATCCTCCATATCCTCACTCAAATCCTTGATCGTATCATTATACTCAATGAACATGTCATCAAACGAAAGAGGTACTGAGACGGTGTAATCACCTAAAACATACAGATCGCGGTCAAGGTCCACCACATGTTCCACAGACTGGTCAGCCGATGCTTTCAGATCGAAAATGACAGAATCAGGGATTGTGGTCATGAGTTCAGACAGACGGTTTATCCTGACATAAACGATATCTTCATCCTGATTTCCAACAACATTGTGATTAAGCAAAACAAGTTTCACATTCCGTGTTTCCTTTTCAGGATCGCAGGCAGGAATGATGATTGAACCTTCATCGGGTCCTATATCCTCCTTGATTGTCTTACCATCCTTGTCTTTTGATGAAATAGAAAGGTCCAACTTGATGGGAACCGTAATGGAACTGGTCAGATTCAATGTTATCTGAGGATCCTTTAGGCTGAGCCTGTTCTTGTCATCTTTAAGGAAGTCTATATCGTCGGACAATGAGATGGCTACGCTCTCATGTACAGGATCAATCTGCGGATCAACCTGACCTGTAACACTCTTGACTTTGATCTTTGCAAACTTGACCGTAGGAGTGACTGTAATATCTTCCAGATCCTTACTCTGAATTATCTGGTTCTCTACCTTGACCTTACCCTTCATGATGACTTTCTCATCATTTATCACTATACGGCCATCCTTTGTTTTCAGTTCCGGATTGAATTCCATTCCATCCACAGCAAGGCCTTGTATTACGAATCCATTGCCGATTTCTGACAACTCGGAAGCATTCAGAATTCCGTCGATCGACAAAATGTTTCCAGACAAAGAGATTCTGCTGTCACTACCCGAATATTTCATTTTCAGAAAACTCGGGAAAGTAATCTCGAAATCTGACATATCAAGACCTGTTATCGTATTGGGAACTCCACTGAACATCAGCTTCACGTCAATTGCAGCCGGTTCACGGAACTCCACTTTCCTTAAGATCCTTAGTGCTTTATCCACTTCCTCATCAATCTCAAATGATGATTCTTCATTAAACTCATCTACAATTGATTTGGTCACCACTTCCGCATTATCGATCTTGAAGTTACCCCATACCTTGACTGTCACGCTCTTTGAGCCGAAAGCATCAGTCAGGTCGGTGAGGGAAACATCGGATTTAGGTTCGGTCTCGAAATGACCGTCATAAATGAACTCTACCGGAATATCCATAGTAGCATCCTGATTAATCTGATAAGAACTTGCATCAAGAGATACAGGATGTATCGTCAGAGTTTCGCCCATTGCCTTAGAAGGATCTATCTTCAAGATATTACCATCCCAACTGCCTGCAGGGACACCATTCTGGGTAAGACATTCATCGCCGAATGTGAACATTTCAGGAAAGACCAGGTTTATCACACTCTCTGATGAGAGGCTGAACGGTGCGATGGGAAAATCCGAAAGGGAAATGTTCAATACACTGGCTTGGTCATCAAAAGTGACAGTATTGATAGAGGAGATGTCATCAAGGCCGGTAATATGGAACTGACTGCTGAAAGACTGCTGTGACATATCAACAGACTTGGTCTTGACACTGGCGTCGATATCAGACATCTGCATCTGCTCATTTAGGCTTACGCTCACATCAAAGACTTTAGGCTCATTCAGTTCCACTTGTCCCTTGACTATAAAATCAAGAGAGTAAACGACCGATTCACTGAATTCAATCCGACCGTCTTTGCAATCAGACGAAAAATCAGCTTTACTGACATACAGAGTAATAGGAAGTACCGGATTTGTCTTACTCAAACCGGTTACAGACTCTGAATCCATGGAGATGCTGAACTTATGTCCATCTACCACATTGACGTTTTTTTCCGGAACATAATTATAAAGAGAAGCATCCTTTGAGATAGTGAAATTATCGGGGAAATCCACGATAAGCGATTTGATGCTTATTTCAGGTTCTTCAATCAATGTAAAAAGACCACTCATATTCACATTGAGGGTTATCTTCTGACCGTCGTGCGATCCTTGCTGTTTGCCTAGCCATACAGCGTTGAGGACATCTACATCAGCCGGAAGGTCGTAACTGAACCTGAATGCCATGGGATTGTCGCTGTTGTCGATCCGGATAGGAATCTCCACCGGAATAAGCATTCCTGTACCAGGTATTCCAGGAATAGGATAAGTACAGCTTGTATCACTTTTGAGTAACGGCAATCTGCTGTTAATCTCATCCAGGTTGATCTCAGGGATAGAGACTTCCGTTCCGTTTTCACGCTCGTCAATCTTGATGGATCCGGGTGTAGGATCATCGAAACTGGCTGTAAAAGCATTGATCTTAAGAGCATCTTCGTCAACCTCGAGAGTAATCTCATCAATACCGGCATCAACCTTGTCAATTGAACCTTCCATCGTTATCCCATATTGTCCGTCAGGAAGGGATACCAAAGCAGAGCCGTCATCATCGGTCTTGATGAGAGAATCCACCAAAATTTTCTCAATGTTGCCAAGTGGAATGGCAAACCCACCCGGTGCAATCCGCATGTCATAACTGATCTCCTTGTCAAGATCCAGATCATTCGTTCTGGAAATGCAGGATGCCAGAAATAGAAGGACTGCAAAACCGAATAAAGACATTGTCCTTTGGATTTTTTTCATAATGTCAGAATTTGATTATTGGTTAATTATATCATTCAGAAGTGATTCCTGAAGTTGCAAAGATAGTAAATAATAGAAAATACGCGCGGGCACGCGATAAAAAAAAGGAAAACTGACAGATTAATTTCTTCTTATCAAGACCCTGACACCTGATATACGTCGTTCTTTCTTTTCCATTACCTTCATAACCAAGTTCTTACAGACAAGTTCCTCATCCTTTCGGGGAAAATCACCTTTCAGTTCAAGCAGAAAGCCGGCCAAAGTATCAGCCTCACCCACATAAGAAGCATACTCATCCTCATCAAGACCTGTTATCCTGAAGAAATCCGGCAATGGAATCTTTCCTTCAAAGACATAGGTATCCGGACCTGTTTTTCTGTAACGTACAGGATCCTCATCAAATTCATCATTAATCTCACCAAGTATCTCCTCAATTACATCCTCAAGAGTCACAAGTCCGGATGTTCCGCCGAATTCATCAACCACTATCGCCATGTGTATCCTGCCTGTCTGAAAATCATGAAGCAGATCATCAAGCCTCCGGGTTTCAGGTACGAAAAAAGCCGGCCTGATCATGGATTGCCACCTGAAATTTTCGTTTTTCTCAAGATAAGGGAGCAGGTCTTTAATGTATAATATCCCCTTGATGTTGTCCGAAGTCCCTGAAAAGACAGGAACTCTGGAGTAGAAATTACCTTTTATACACTTCATAACCTCGCCGAAAGTGGCCTTGATGTCAAGCATTACCATGTCTATCCGGGAAGTCATGATGTCAGCTGCAGTTTCATCACCGAAACGGATAACCCCCTCAAGCATCTGCTGCTCTTCCTGAATATCGGACGAATCAGTAAGTTCAAGGGCATGTTCAAGCTGATCGACAGAAATATTGTACCCGTTTTTCTGAGCTACATGACGTGTTATGGCATTAGAGCGTACGAGAATAGAAGAGAAAGGTTTGACAAGAACCATTATGACGAAAAGAACGGGAGCCGCTCGCCTGCAGAAAGAAAGAGAATTGTTCGATGAGTATAGTTTAGGGATTATTTCACCGAACAGGAGCAGAACGAAAGTGAGCAGAACCGTTATTACCACAAACTCAAGCCAAACGGAACTGCCGAAATCCACAATCTGTCCTATTGCAAGGTCAAGCAGAAGTATAATTGCTACATTTACGAGATTATTGGTTATCAGTATTGACGCCAGCAGTCTTTCAGAATCAGATGTAAGAGCGACTATCCTCCTGTCACGCGGATCATCAGAATTCCTGACACTGCTCATCTCTTCCGGAGAGAGTGAGAAAAAGGAGGTTTCCGATGCAGAAACGAATCCCGAGAGAAACAGAAAAAGTAAGGCCGTCACCATTGCGATGACGGACCCTACAGTAGGAGAATTGAACGATAGCCCCCGAAGGGCAGCCGTTCCTACGATTCCTGACACTCTATATATTAAAGGTGCTATAACGCTTCAGAATTAGAAATCAGATGGGGGCACCGGATTCTCCGGAGCCTGATTGCGGAGCAGCTTGATTCTGAACGGCAGCTGAACCATCCTGTACAGCCTGCCGTTGCGCTACCCTTGTATTGAGCATCTCCATGTAGTCCACAAATATCTCGGTCACATAACGGCGAAGTCCGTTCTGATCATCGTAGCTACGACTACGGATACTACCCTCAATGTAGAGCTTGTCTCCTTTATGGACATATTTTTCTACGGTTTCGGCCAACCCGCGCCAAAACACCAAGTTGTGCCAATCTGTCCTATCGGGAATCTGAGTACCGTTCTGAGCAGTATATCCCCTTTCAGAAGTGGCTAAAGTCAGGTTAGCGACACACACGTGGTTGTCCAGATACCTCACATCCGGATCCCTGCCCACATTACCAATTAAAATAACTTTGTTAACTGACATACTATTTAGGTATTAAAAATTAAACAGTACAAATTTACTCAATCAATTTCCAGTCTGCAAGAGAAACGATACTTTTTTTTATAAAGAAAAAAAATCAAGAATATGTTTTGATTACGATTATTTTGAAGTAAATTTGCGGACTGTTAAAAACAGAAAGACTTATTGAACTAAAGAACATAGATTATGACAAAAGCACAAGTTGTTAAAGAAATTGCACAGAAGACCGGCCTTGACAAGGCTGATGTTCTGAACTGCGTTGAGGGTTTCATGGAAGTGGTAAAAGAATCCCTCATTAATGAAGAGAATGTCTATCTAAGAGGATTCGGAAGTTTCATTATCAAGAAAAGAGCTGCCAAAGCTGCACGTGATATCCTCAAGAATACCACAATCACCGTCCCTGAGCACAATATCCCGGCTTTCAAGCCAGCTAAGACTTTTGCAGCAGCTGTCAGGAAGTGATCCAAACAACCTTAATGACTAAATAGTATGCCAAGCGGTAAGAAGAAGAAAAGACACAAGATGTCAACGCACAAGCGCAAGAAGAGACTGAGAAAGAACAGACATAAGAGTAAATAAATGTCTTGTCTGACAAAAAACACAAGGAACAAACTTGCAGTAATACTGTACGAGCGGGTTTGTTCTTTGTTTTAATTGATTTTAACACTAACTGATGACGAGCGAACTGACTGTTAATGTCCAGTCGGACTGTATCCAGATTGCTATCACTGAGGACCAAAATCTGGTTGAGTATCAGAAAGAGAACCGTGAGATGACTTTTGCAGTGGGCAACATGTATCTCGGACGGGTAAAGAAACTTATGCCAGGTCTTAATGCATGTTTCGTCGATATTGGTTCTGAAAAGGAAGCTTTCCTGCATTATCAGGACCTCGGTTCACAGTTTGCCTCGATACAGAAATATGTAAAACAGGTCCGGAGCAACCGAAAAAAGCTATATCCCTTCAGTAAAGTACAACTGTCCGGCTCGGAAAACAAGGAAGGCAATATTTCAACCGCATTGGAACAGGGACAAGAGATTCTTGTCCAGATTACGAAGGAACCTATTTCGACAAAAGGACCGCGACTTACAGGAGACATTTCGCTTGCCGGACGGTTCCTGATACTCATTCCATTCACAGATAAGGTATCCATTTCCTCCAAAATCAAGTCATCCGAAGAAAGAGCCCGTCTAAAACAGTTGCTTCAGAGCATCAAACCGAAAAACTTCGGAGTTATAGTCCGTACCGTAGCCGAAGGCAAGAGAGTGGCCGAACTGGACAATGAACTGACCACCCTCTACCACAGGTGGGAAGATGCCCTGAACCTGATATTTAAATGTGAGAAACCCCCGAAACTGGTCTTTGAAGAGACCAGTCGAACCCTGGCTATTCTCAGGGATATGCTAAATCCTTCGTACGAATCAATCCATGTAAATGACGAGAAGACTTACAACGAAATCCGTGACTACATTTCTGTCATCTCACCGGAACATATCTCAATGGTCAAGCTATACAAGGGAGAACTCCCGATTTTTGACCATTTTGCCATAACCAAACAAATAAAATCATCATTTGGTCGTATTGTTTCATACAAGAGTGGTGCATATCTCATTATCGAACACACCGAAGCACTGCATGTGGTGGATGTCAACAGCGGACATCGCTTTAAGGCCGGGACCCAGGAAGAAAATGCCCTTGAAGTAAACCTAGGTGCAGCTGACGAACTTGCCCGTCAGCTCAGGCTTCGCGATATGGGTGGAATTATCGTGGTAGATTTCATCGACATGGCTCTGGCTGAAGACAGACAAAAACTCTACGAACGTATGTGTCAGAATATGGAAAGGGACCGTGCTAAGCACAACATTCTGCCACTCAGCAAATTCGGCCTAATGCAAATAACAAGGCAAAGAGTCCGGCCAGTAATGGACATACCTGTGGATGAAAGCTGCCCCACATGCTTCGGCAAAGGAACAATCAGTCCATCCATTCTCTTTACTGACACCTTGGAGAGTAAGATTGCCTATCTGACGGAAAAGATAGGAATAAGGAAATTCACGATGCACATACATCCATATGTCTATTCCTACATAAACAGCGGAGTTTTCTCAATAAAAAGGAGATGGCGTATCAAATATGGAATGGGCGTCAGAATTATCCCTGACCAGAGTTTGGCATTTCTTGCTTACTCAATCAAGGATCCCGATGAGCAGGAGATTTATATGAAGGAAGAGCACGAACTCGTCTGATAATTATTTTTGATTACCTGTCATCTCAGTTTCAGATTCATCCCTACAGAAACCGGATTGGAGGATGTTATCTTGTTGCGGCCGGCCAAATTATCCATTTTTATTCCAAACTTTTGGGATATAGACCAGAGACTGTCTCCGTTTTTTACTGTATAAACACTATTCTCCCTCGAAGCACGGTTTTTTTTCCTTTCAAGATATATATAACATCCTGACGGTGGGACAAAACTGCGATCCACATCATTGAACCTTCGGAGAAGACTCAGACTCATACTAAATTCCTTGGCAATATCCCTCAGAGACTCACCTTCACCCAGTTGAACACATTTCACTCCGTTCACCTCAAACTGACGATGAGGGACCATGACTTTGGAGAATCGTCGAGAGCTGCGATTATCATATCCTTCCAAACCGTATCTTTCTATTATTTCTATGAGTTTGTCGGCATAATTCGGATTTGTGGCATACCCGGCAGCCTTCAAGCCCCTTGCCCAGCCTTTGTAATCCTTAGGACCTAATGAAAACAGATTTCTATATCTGGCTCCGTTCACAAGAAACAGGGAATGGTCTTCAAATGAATCCTCAGCATTGTTATAACACCGGAAACATTCATTCCGTCTGTCGTCATCAGACAGCATGGTCTTTCCACGCCAATCGCTATGACATTTTATCCCGAAGTGATTATTGCACTTTACCGCAAGTGAACTGCGGCCAGCATCAGACTCAAGAAGACCCTGGGCAAGAGTTATGCTGGCAGGTATCCCATATTTATCCATATGCCTGACAGCCAGGTCACTGTACTTGGCAATATAGTCCAAATAGGGACCTCCTGTAACACCTCCGTCATAACTGGTTCTTTTAGTCACGGAACATGAAACCATGACCATTGATACGACAATAATTACGAATACGATGCGAACCCAACGCGTTATCATACTGCGAATATAAAACAAAAACACGATAGGACAAGTACATATAAAATAATAAATTCAAGATTAAACAATATGTCCAACTTTTCTTAATTTAGCAGTTTGAAATAAAGAATCATATATGAAAGAGTACGATATAAGAATCACATGGAAAGTTTACTGTTCCGGGGAACTTGATGAAAAGGACAGAAGTCTTGTTGAAGCTGCCAAGAAAGCAACATGTGGCAGCCATTCACCATATTCAGGATTCAAAGTCGGGGCAGCTGTCCTACTTGATGACGGCAGCATAATCACTGGCAGTAATCAGGAAAATGCAGCATACCCGTCGGGATTGTGTGCTGAAAGGACCGCCCTCTACACAGCAGGGCATAATCATCCGAACAGAAGCGTTGTCGCCCTTGCCATAGCCGCCCGCAACGAACATGGATGGACAGCCCACCCGATAACTCCCTGTGGCGCCTGTCGACAAGTCATGGCCGAATACGAGTCGATTTCTAAAATTCCCATAAAGACAATCCTTTACGGCAAAAATGGAACCATGGTTATTGAAGGCGGGACATCATCCCTTCTTCCATTCTGTTTCGGAGCTGAATCGATGGAATAAGAATGCATGTCACACTGTCACACTAACTGGAATGGCAAATTTTTTGCAATGTCATTTACCGGATAACATTTTCCACTGATTTCAATTATGAAAAAAAGCAAGAAACAGAAAATAAATATGTCATACAACAGACCATCCGAGGAGTTGGATAACATTACAGAGGATACTGCGCGGGCAGTGTCCGAAAACTTCAAGGAAGAACAAGACGCTAATGTTGACGGCAATAACGGAGATGATCCGAACGAAGAACCCGAAACAGATCAAGAGCAGATCATTGCCGGACTGGAAAAACAGATAGCCTCCATGGACGATAAATATAAACGTCTTATGGCTGAATTCGACAACTTTCGCAAACGTACTGTCAAAGAAAAGGCGGAAATAATAAAAAACGGTTCGGCCGATGTGATAACCGACATTCTTCCTGTAATTGATGACTTGGAAAGAGCTATGGCTAACTCCACGGAATCGAATGATTTCACAGCCTTGAAGGAAGGTGTAGAACTGATTTACAGTAAACTCATGCACACATTGGAACAGAAAGGACTTCAGAAGATATCTCCAAAGAACGAGCCTTTCGACACAGATTTCCATGAAGCAATAGCTATGATACCGTCAACTAACGAAGAAACAAAAGGCATGGTGATTGACTGTATCATCGACGGTTACAGATTGAACGACAAAGTTCTACGTCATGCCAAAGTGGCTGTAGCACAATGACAATAACATTGAAGAAATGGCAAAAAGAGATTACTACGAAGTGCTTGAGGTCCCAAAGACCGCTACTGCCGATGAAATAAAAAAAGCATACAGAAAAAAAGCCATTCAATACCACCCTGACAAAAATCCTGGCAATAAAGAGGCCGAGGAGAAATTCAAGGAGGCAGCGGAAGCTTATAGTGTACTCAGCGATCCTGATAAACGATCCAAATATGACCAGTTCGGATTTGACGGACTAAACGGTACTTCCGGATTCGGAGGCGGAGGTTTCAGCGGAGGAATGTCAATGGACGACATCTTCTCCATGTTCGGTGACATTTTCGGAGGTGGAGGTTTCAGTGGATTCGGTAGTTTCGGTGGACGTGCTCGTCAGCGAGGAGAGAGGAAGTCACAAGGATCCGACATCAGAATAAAAGTATCATTGACTCTTGAGGAAATAAACAACGGAGTCACAAAGAAATTCAAGCTCAAAAAACTTGTTCCTTGCCAACATTGCCACGGGACAGGGGCACAAGGAGGTTCAGGAACAGAGACTTGCCCGGATTGCAACGGAACTGGTTCCGTCCTACGCACACAGCAGAGTTTCTTCGGTATGGTCCAAACACAAACAGTCTGTCCCCGTTGCGGCGGTGAAGGAAAAATCATAAAAAACCGTTGTCCACACTGCAGCGGAGATGGGGTGGTTTACGGCGAAGAGATTGTGGAAGTGAATATTCCCGCCGGAGTAGCAGAGGGCATGCAACTCTCGGTTGAAGGCAAAGGAAACGCAGGAAAGCACAACGGTTATAACGGCAATCTGCTGATAGTCATTGAGGAGCAGCCGCACAAAGATCTTGTGCGCGATGAAAATGACCTGGTCTATAACCTTTTACTTTCCGTTCCCCAGGCTGCATTGGGAGGAGCCGTCGAAATCCCGACTTTAGACGGTGCCGTCAAACTAAAAATAGAACCAGGGACACAACCCGGCAAAATGCTCAGACTGAGAGGAAAAGGATTGCCATTACTTCATAGCGGCCAGCACGGTGACATGATTGTAAACGTGAGTGTATATATACCTGAAAGTATGTCAAAAGATGAAAGACAGGCTATGGAAAAGTTTATTAACTCTGACAATTTCCAGCCATCAGCAACTATAAAAGATAAGATTTTTAAGAAATTCCGCAGTTACTTTAACTGACATGTCGGATTACGACGAAGCTCTTGAATGGCTGATGACCAAGACACCCATGTTCCAAAACACGGGATCAAAAGCCTATAAGGAGGGGTTGGATAATACCCTTCTTATCGACAAACGTATAGGATATCCGCATAAATCATTTCCTTCAATTCATATAGCAGGAACCAATGGAAAGGGTAGCGTAGCGCATACCCTTGCTGCCATTCTCCAGGCTTCAGGCCTTAAGACCGGACTCTACACATCGCCACATCTCGTTGATTTCAGAGAGCGTATCAAAATTAACGGAACACCTATTCAGAAGGACTATGTTGTAAAGTTTATTCAAAAATATCGAGCCTTCCTGGAACCACTCTCACCATCTTTTTTCGAAGTCACTACAGCAATGGCATTCGATTGGTTCGCCAACCAGAAAGCCGATGTTGCGGTAATTGAGACTGGACTTGGCGGGAGGCTTGACTGCACCAATATCATCACCCCTATACTATCGATCATAACAAACATTGGATATGATCATATGCAGTTATTGGGCGACACATTGTCAAAGATTGCCGCTGAAAAAGCTGGTATTATCAAGCCACATGTACCAGTTATAATCGGAGAGTATGATGAGGAAACTGCAGGAGTGTTCAGAGAGAAAGCCGCACAGGTGAATTCACCCATTATATTTGCACAAGATGAATGTAAAATAATTTCGCAGCAGTACATTAACCCTGGCATGGTTGTTTACGAAACAACGGATTATCCCGGACTTAATAGTTGTCTCACCGGATACTGTCAAGCAAACAACGCTAATACCATTCTAACCGCAACTGATATCCTCATCAGATCTGGTATCAAAATCACGGAACAGGACATAAGAAATGGATTCAGAAATGTATGCAGTATGACAGGACTGGCCGGCCGATGGCAGACAATATCTGAAAAACCCATCACAATATGCGATACCGGTCACAATAGCCACGGATTCAGGTATATTGTCCGCCAACTTGAGGACATGTCATCAGCACCGGGTTCAGGTACTTTACGCATAGTGATTGGCATGGCTGGCGACAAGGATATTTCCCACGTTTTAAAAATGATTCCAAATAATTCTGTGTGCTATTTTACGCAGGCATCCGTCAAACGTGCGGCAGATTCACATGAACTCCGGCTCAAGGGCATTGCTTTCGGTCTGAAAGGAGAAGCTTTTTCCACCGTAAGAGAGGCTTACGAGAAAGCTCTCTATGATTCAAGTGACGATGACATTATTTTCATTGGTGGCAGCACTTTTGTAGTAGCCGACTTCCTCTCTTTCATAAATTTGTCACATTCCAACTGATTTTTAGCCTTTTTTTTTGCTCTTATTTACAATTTTGCGTTATTTTGCGTTATATTATAATAACACAATTAATGCTAATTTAAAATGAGCGATTCCTTAATAAATGGCAATTTAGCCGGTCTCAAAAGAGAAAACTTTCAGGCCACCGTTCAGGGGAAAAAAACAGACCTGTACATTCTGAAAAACAAAAAGGGCAGTGAAGTAGCAATAACAAATTTTGCGGGGGCACTTCTCTCGGTAATGATGCCCGACCGTAACGGAAAAATGGAAAGTGTTGTCTGGGGCCATGACAGTCTCGAGCATGTGATGAACAGTCAGGAGACATTCCTAAGCGTTCTAATCGGACGTTACGGAAACCGGATTGCAGCCGGAAAGTTCACCTTGGACGGCAAACAATATGAATTAGCCATCAACAATGATCCCAACAGTCTGCACGGAGGTCCGACAGGCTTTCACAAGCGTGTGTTCGATGCTGAGCAGACTGACAACCAGACACTTCACCTGCACTATCTGTGTAAGGACGGAGAAGAAGGCTTCCCAGGCAACCTGGATGTGAATGTCACATACCGTCTGACTGACAACAATGAACTTGCCATAGAATACGAGGCAACGACAGATAAGAAGACTGTGGTGTGTCTCACCCACCATGCCTATTTCACGCTGAACGGCATGAAGAAGAATCCGTCGTCTGTATTGGATTATGACCTCACTATCAATGCAGACCATTACATACCCATCAATGACACGGCAATACCTCTCGGTTCTATCGAAAATGTTGATGGTACATCCTTCGACTTCCGCACTCCTCACAAAGTAGGAGAAAGAATTGAAAAGGGACAACAGACGAAAAACGGCAACGGTTATGACCACTGCTGGGTACTCAACAAGCGTGAACCTGGAGAACTGAGTTTCGCATTGAAATGCGTTGACACTGCAAGCGGACGTACACTTGAGTGTTATACCACCGAGCCCGGCATACAGTGCTACACCGGCAATTACTGCAACGGCAGCACCTGTGCTCACGGTTCAAATCTTCCCAAACGTTGTGCCATCTGTTTCGAAGCCGAGCATTTCCCTGACAGCCCGAACCACCCCTACTTCCCTACTACGGTTCTCAATCCGGGTGAAGTCTATACGCAAACCACAATTTACCGATTCGGAGTTGAATAAAACCTTGACATCATGGACATTACTATTCTGAGGAACAGATTCCGGGAGAAATTCGGGCATGAAGGAGACCTCTATTTCTCTCCCGGACGCATCAACCTAATAGGCGAACATACGGACTACAACGGTGGATTCGTCTTTCCTGGAGCAATAGACAAAGGTATCACTGCTGAAATAAGCAGGAATGGTTCCAGCAAGGTGCGTCTTTTGGCAATCGACATTGAAGGGGACAACTACGTCGAGTTCAACTTAGATGATTCATTGAAGCCTTCACAACACTGGGCATGCTACATATTCGGAGTATGCAAGGAAATGCAGAAACGCGGAGTTGAGCCAGGCGGTTTTAATGCCGCTTTCTCCGGTGATATACCTCTCGGCGCAGGTCTTTCATCATCAGCTGCATTGGAAAGTGTGTTCGCTTTCGCTCTTAACACAATGTTTGCAGACGGATGTGTCGATAAATTTGAGCTTGCAAAAATAGGTCAGGCCACAGAACATAACTACTGCGGAGTCAAATGTGGAATAATGGACCAGTTTGCTTCAGTTTTCGGCCGTAAAGGATGCCTTATGAGACTCGACTGCCGTTCTCTTGAATTTGAATATTTCCCTTTCAATCCGGTCGGATATGACCTTATACTCATTGACTCTTGTGTCAAGCATTCCCTAGGAACAGAATACAATGAGCGCCGTGAAAGTTGTGAAAATGCCGTTTCCTTCATGAACAGAGAGTTCGGAGGGGTGGAAACTCTGCGTGATGCCGACTATTCTATGCTTGAAGCCGTTAAGGATAAAATATCAGAAACAGATTATCTGAGGGCCAAATATGTGCTCGATGAAAAAGAAAGAGTCCTTACAGTTTGTGATGCACTTACCAAAAGCGATTATGACCTGGTTGGCCGGAAAATGTATGAAACGCACTGGGGGCTCAGCCGTTACTATACCGTAAGTTGCCCTGAACTTGATTTTCTTGTAGAAACAGCACAAGAATGCGGAGTTACCGGCAGTCGTGTGATGGGTGGAGGATTCGGTGGCTGCACAATCAACCTTGTGCGCAGAACCTTGCGAGACAAATTCATTTCGAAAGCTATGAGAGAGTATTCCAAAAAATTCGGAATTTCTCCAAAAGTCTATCGTGTAATCATCGGTGACGGTTCGCGGAAACTTTGATTGTTTTGATTTACATCAACTACTCAAATAAATAACAGAACAATGAAAAAAATTACTTTTTACCTGCTGGCAGGACTGCTTTCAATGTGGGCCTGTTCACAGAAAGAGTCAGCTCCTCTGCTCAACAAGGCTGACTTCCAGACAGAATTTACAGGCAAGAAGACTGACCTGTACAAGCTGACCAACAAAAATGGCTGCGAAGTCTGGGTAACCAATTTCGGCGCACGTATTGTTGCTATCTCAGTTCCTGACCGTGAAGGCAAGATGCAGGACGCCGTAATCGGTTTCTCCAACATCAAGGACTACACGACGCAAGCGAGTGATTTCGGCTCATCGGTAGGACGTTATGCGAACCGTATCGACCAAGGCCGGATAACACTGGATGGTGTAACATATCAGCTGCCCCAGAATAATTTCGGGCACTGCCTTCACGGAGGTTGCACCTTGGAACCCGAACCCATGGGATGGCAAAATCTCGTTTACGATGTTAAGGAGGTCAAGGAAAACAGCATAACTCTTGTCATGAATTCACCCGATGGGGAAGCCGGTTTCCCTGGCAATGTAGTAGCCACTGTAACCTACACTCTGACTGACAAAAACGCCATTGACATAGTATGGAAGGCCACCACTGACAAAAAGACCGTAATTAACATGACCAACCATAGTTATTTTAACCTGAACGGTGATCACTCCATTCCTGTCACAAACCACATCCTCACGTTGAATGCCAGCAACTTCACTCCATGTGACAACACCTATATGACCACTGGAGAAATTCTTCCTGTAACTGGAACTCCAATGGATTTCACCAAGGGTAAAGCCATCGGCAAGGAAATCAACAACTATGACTATGAGCAACTCAAGAACGGCAACGGTTATGATCACAACTGGGTGCTTGACACAAAAGGTGATGATACCAAGTGCGCTGCCAAGCTCTACAGCCCTATCACTGGCATTTACGTTGAAGTATATACCAACGAACCGGGCATTCAATTTTATTCAGGTAACTTTCTGGACGGTTCAGGCATAGACAAACAGGGCAACAAGATGGAACAACGTACAGGCTGTTGCTTAGAGACACAAAAGTTCCCAGACAGCCCCAACAAGGCTGATCTACCCGGATGGTACAGTGCCGTACTTGAACCGGGGCAGCAATACTACAGCCATTGCATATATCAATTCGGAGTTGAATAATACAAACTTATCGCATTATGAATCTAATTGAAGCTATTGGACAGTCTGGATTCAAGACTGTTGATTTTATTATCCTTTTAGTATATTTGGTTCTATTAGTATCACTGGGACTATTTTTGGGAAGAACTAAAAAAGGAGAGGAAAAGAGTGCAAGTGACTACTTCCTTGCCGGCAACACTTTGACTTGGTGGGCTGTAGGCGCATCGCTTATAGCGGCCAACATCAGTGCTGAACAATTCATAGGAATGTCTGGAACCAGTTATGCTGACGGTATTGCAACAGCTGCATACGAGATCATGGCCGCCGTAACGCTAGTAGTTATTGGCAAGTTCCTTCTGCCTATAATGCTAAAGAGAAAGATTTTCACCATACCTCAATTCCTTCGTGAGCGTTATAATGATGGTGTGGGTCTGGCTTTCTCTATCCTGTGGCTTTTCCTCTATGTTTTTGTCAACCTAACATCTGTAGCATGGTTGGGAGCACTTGCCATTGAACAGATTTTGGGTCTTCAGGGCGTTTCTATTGCCATAGGCAGCACTGTAATCTCTATGAGAATGGTCATTATAGTTGCCTTGTACCTAATAGCAGGCATATACTCCATATATGGTGGTCTGGCATCAGTGGCATGGACTGACGTTATGCAGGTGGTGTTCCTGGTAGGCGGCGGTCTTATCACCGCTTACTTTGCACTGAAGGCCGTTGGCGGAGGTGAAGGCGCTCTGGCCGGCCTGAGCAATGTCTATAATGACATAACCAGCGGCGAGCATCTCAATGACAGCCACTTCCATCTTGTATTCCAGAAATCACACGGTGTGGATGCATTCAACAACGTGCCCGGTATTGCAGCCATCGTAGGTGCCGTATGGATCACAAACCTGGGCTACTGGGGCTTCAACCAGTACATCATCCAGAAGGGTCTGGCAGCAAAGAGCATCAACGAGGCCCAGAAGGGCATGGTATTTGCCGCATTCCTTAAGATATTGATCCCGTTCATCGTAGTTCTGCCCGGTGTATGCGCATACTATATTGCCAACCATACTGGCAACGGTCCGTATCCCGACCTTTATCACGATGCATACATGCCTGACCTGGCAGCAGGTCTGAGCGGTGTGATTGAGAAGTCTGACCAGGCTTATCCGTGGTTGGTAAGGAACTTCACTCCTACCGGTATCAAGGGTCTGACATTCGCAGCTCTGGCTGCCGCCATCATATCTTCACTGGCATCCATGCTTAACAGTACCTCTACACTGTTCACCATGGATATCTACAAGAAGTATATCAACAAAGAGGCTAAGGACACCACTCTTGTAAACGTAGGTCGTCTTACATCACTCATTGCCCTGATAATAGCTCTCGTTGCTGTGAAGCCGTTGTTAGGCGGACTGGATCAGGCATTCCAGTACATTCAGGAGTACTCAGGATTCATCTATCCGGGTATCGTGATAGTATTCGGACTGGGGCTGCTCTGGAAGCGTGCCAGCGGCAAGGCTGCCGTTTGGACTGCCATCCTGGTTATCCCGATGGGTGTACTATTCAAAGTCTTCCTGCCCCATGTGGCATTCCAGCTCCGTGCAGGTTACATATTCGTGATCATGTTCTTCTTCTTTGTCATCATGTCATTGATTGACAATAAGAAGTCAGAATCATGCGGCCTTCCCGACGAGCAGTCCCGCAAGACAATGCTCAAGTGGGCCGCCATTCTGGGCGGAACGGGATTGTTCTTTATCGTAATAGCAGCCATAGTGGTTATTTGGGGTGCAATGCTGCCCGCAACAGCAACTCCTGATACTCACTTCATTGCTTATCTTAACGATATAGGCTTCCAGGCTTTCTTCTTCTTTGGAGTACTGGTAGGATCATCTGCCGTTTGGCTCTACAGTAACTCAAATGACAAGGTACAGGATCACAAGGCTCTTGCTGTTGACCTGAGCTACTTTGACACTGCCAAGAGTTACGGCTGGTGGGCACTGGTTATCTGCCTGATTTGCCTTGTTCTGTACGTCATTCTGTGGTAATATGCTGGAAGAACTTAAGGAGCAGGTATTCCGTGCCAACCTTGACCTGGTAAAGCATGGGTTGGTCATATTTACCTGGGGTAACGTATCGGGCATAGACCGTGAGAAAGGACTTGTTGTAATCAAGCCCAGCGGCGTGAGTTATGACACGATGAAAGCCAGTGATATGGTTGTTGTCTCCCTTGAGACCGGTAAGGTGGTCGAGGGAGACCTCAACCCTTCATCTGACACACCCACACACCTTGTACTGTACCGGGCTTTTCCCAACATCCAGGGCGTGGTCCACACCCACTCCACCTATGCTACCGCATGGGCTCAGGCCGGTATGGACATTCCAAACATAGGCACCACACACGCCGACTATTTCTACAAGGACATTCCCTGCACAGAGGATATGACTGAGAAGGAGGTTAAGGGTGACTATGAGTTGGAGACAGGCAATGTTATTGTGCGCCGTTTTGAGGGCATCAACCCCGACCACACACCGGGTGTTCTGGTAAAGAACCACGGCCCGTTCGCATGGGGTACAAGCCCGGCAAATGCGGTTTACAATGCCAAGGTTATGGAGCAGTGCGCCAAGATGGCATACATATCACTGACACTGAATCCTGACACTACAATGAATCCGCTTCTGATTGAGAAGCACTACATGCGCAAACATGGCCCTAATGCTTATTACGGCCAGAAGAAGAAATAACTTTAAACACTAAACACTATGTTTGAAAACAATGAGATATGGTGGGTGACAGGTGCTCAGCTCCTTTACGGAGGTGACGCAGTCGTTAAGGTGGACGGTCACTCAAAGGAGATGGTTGAAGGTCTGAACAAGAGCGGCAACATACCCGTTAAGATTGTATATAAAGGTACTGCCAACAGCAGCAAGGAGGTTGAAGCCGTAATGAAGGCCGCCAATAATGATGAGAAGTGCATAGGTATCATTACCTGGATGCACACCTTCAGCCCCGCCAAGATGTGGATCAAGGGTCTGCAGGCACTTGAGAAGCCTCTGCTCCACTTCCACACACAGTACAACACCGATATTCCTTGGAGCACCATTGATATGGACTTCATGAACCTGAACCAGAGCGCCCACGGCGATATCGAGTTCGGTCATATATGTACCCGCATGCGTGTTCCGCGCAAGGTTGTGGTTGGTCACTGGAAGAGCGCCGAAGCCCAGAAGCAGATTGCAGTTTGGGCCCGCGCAGCTGCCGGCCGTGCCGATGCACACAATGTACGCTGTCTTATGTTCGGTATGAACATGAACAACGTGGCCGTTACTGACGGTGACCGCGTTGAATTTGAACAGCGCATGGGTTATCATGTTGACTACTACCCCGTATCTTCCCTGATGGATTACTACAAGAAGGTGACCGATGCCGAGGCTGACGCACTTGTTGAGGAGTACAAGAAACTCTACACCATCAAGATTGATGAGAGCGGGGAGAAAGTATATTGGGAGAAGGTTAAGAACTCAGCAAAGGCTGAGATTGCCCTGCGCCGCGTACTCAAGGATGAGAACGCTACCGCGTTCACAACAAACTTTGATGACCTGGGTGACGCCGATATCGATGCTCCTGATTTCTGCGGATTCGATCAGATTCCGGGCCTTGCATCACAGCGCCTGATGCAGGAGGGTTATGGCTTTGGCGCCGAAGGTGACTGGAAGACAGCATGTCTGTACCGCACACTCTGGGTTATGAACCAGGGTATGCCCAAGGGTTGCTCATTCCTTGAGGACTACACCCTTAACTTTGCTGCCGACTGCACATCAAGCCTGCAGAGCCACATGCTGGAGATCTGCCCGCTCATTGCCAGCAGCAAGCCCAAGCTGGAGGTTCATTTCCTTGGCATAGGTATCCGCAAGCAGCAGACCGCACGCTTGGTGTTCACATCAAAGACCGGTCACGGAATCAAGGCTACAGTTGTTGACCTGGGTAACCGTTTCCGCCTGATTACCAGTGAGGTTGAGTGCATCGAGCCCAAACCAATGCCCAAACTGCCGGTTGCATCGGCTCTGTGGGTTCCGCAGCCCACATTTGAGATTGGTGCAGGCGCATGGATACTGGCCGGTGGTACACACCACAGTGCTTTCTCATATGACATTACCGCTGAATACTGGGAGGATTTTGCCGAAATGTGCGACATCGAATACATAAACATTGACAAGAACACCACCATCAGCAGCTTCAAGCAACAACTTCGCAACAACGAAGTTTATTACATGCTCAATAAAGCCCTCAAGTAATTATGGCATACGACCCCAAATCAGTTATAGAAAAAGGACAGGCCATTCTTGGTATCGAGTTTGGTTCAACCCGCATCAAGGCTGTTCTCATTGATCCCGAATACAAGCCGATAGCCCAGGGAAGTCATACCTGGGAAAATCAGCTTGTAAACGGGCTGTGGACATACAGCGTTGAAAGCATTTGGTTCGGACTGCAGGACTGCTATGCTGACCTGCGCAAGAACGTGCTCAAACAGTATGAGGTTGAGATTGAGAATCTGGCAGCAATTGGCATCAGTGCAATGATGCACGGATATATGCCTTTTGACAAGCACGGAGATATTCTGGTGCCTTTCCGCACCTGGCGTAACACCAACACAGGCAAGGCAGCCGCTGAGCTGTCTGACCTGTTTGTGTTCAACGTGCCTCTGCGTTGGAGCATATCACATCTGTATCAGGCTATCCTGGACAATGAACCGCACGTCAAGGATATTGATTTCCTGACCACACTGGCAGGTTTCATCCACTGGCAGCTCACCGGCAAGAGAGTTCTTGGTGTTGGCGATGCATCGGGCATGATTCCCGTTGACCCCGCAACCAAGACCTACAACGCCACAATGGTTGAGAAGTTTGACAAGCTGATTGCCACCAAAGGTTATCCCTGGAAACTGCTTGACATTCTGCCCAAGTCACTTGACGCAGGTCAGGATGCAGGTGTGCTGACCGAGGCCGGCGCACGCAAGCTTGATATTACCGGCCATCTTAAACCGGGCGCTCCCATCTGTCCTCCTGAGGGCGATGCCGGCACCGGAATGGTGGCTACCAACGCAGTACGTCCGCGCACGGGTAACGTATCGGCCGGAACATCATCATTCTCAATGATTGTGCTTGAGAAGGATCTCAAGAAGCCTCATGAGGTGATTGACATTGTGACCACACCTGACGGTAGTCCCGTAGCTATGGTACACTGCAACAACTGCACAAGTGACCTGAACGCATGGGTTAACCTGTTCAAAGAGTTTGAGGAGATTATGGGTATTCCCGTTGATATGGGACAGCTATTTACCAACCTGTTCAACGTAGCCCTGAAGGGTAATCCTGACTGCGGCGGCATAATGAGCTACAACTATGTATCAGGCGAGCCTGTTACCGGTTTTGCTGACGGCCGCCCGCTGTTTGTACGTTCTGCAAATGACAAATTCAACCTTGCTAACTTTATGCGCGCTATAATAAGCGGTGCAATAGGTGTGCTCAAGGTAGGTAACGATATCCTGTTCAACGAGGAGAAGATCAAAGTAGATCGTATTACAGGTCACGGCGGTCTGTTCACTACTCCTGGTGTAGGCCAGCGCATTCTTGGTGCTGCCCTTAACTCACCTATATCCTGCATGAAGACTGCAGGCGAAGGCGGCCCCTGGGGTATGGCTATCCTGGCTTCTTACCTTATCAACAACAAAAAGAACCAGTCATTGGCTGAGTTCCTTGATGATGTGGTATTTGCCGGTGATACCGGAACATCAGTCGCTCCCACACCTGAGGATGTCGCCGGATTTAATGCCTATATTGAGAACTATAAGAAATGCCTGCCCATTGAGGAGGCAGCGGTCAAGTTCAAAAATTGAGAATTGAAAAATGAGAATTGAAAAATGGCTTGCGGAAAACGCAAGCCATTTTTTTATGAAGGTTATTTAATTCCCAATTCTACCATGCAAGGGCTGAAGCACCAAGTATGGCAGCATCAGATTCCTTGAGTGATGAATAGAGAATCTGTATCTTGTTTTTCCAAATCTTCATCAAGTTGTCATTCATCGACTTGACCAGAGCGCCATGGAAATACTCCTTTGACTTGGCCATGCCGCCGAATATCACGATTGCCTCAGGCGCACTGAACTTGACAAAATCTGCAAAAGCCCTACCCAGCAGAGTGCCGGTATAGTTGAATATCTCAAGTGACAGTTCATCGCCCTGTTTTGCGGCATCATAGACATCCTTTGATGAGATCTTTTCAGGATCAAGCTTGCGCAGCAGACTGTCACGTTTATCCTCTGCCAGCATCTGACGTGCGGTACGGGCTACGCCCATAGCACTGGTGTAGGTTTCAAGGCAACCCTTAAGGCCGCAGTTGCACTGGCGTCCGTCACGCTCAACGCATACATGGCCCAGCTCACCGGCAAATCCGTCATGGCCATAGACCATCTTGCCATCTATAACGATTCCGCTACCCACACCTGTTCCAAGGGTAATCATGATGAAGTTCTTCATACCTTTGGCTACGCCGTATGCCATCTCACCCATTGCGGCAGCATTGGCATCATTGGTAATGGTAACGGGAATACCTACCATACCGGAAAGCAGTTTGGTAAACTCAATGATGGTTGGCTGACCATCTACATAGCCCCACTTAAGATTGGGAGCATACTCAATGGTCCCTTTATAATAATTACTGTTCGGTGCACCTATGCCAATTCCCTTGACGGTTCCAACACTTTTGGTCTTAGCTACCAAATCCTTGATTGCACCGCTCAAATCCTTGAGATAATCATTCAGGTTGTCCTGAAGTGAGGATATCACACACTGCTCAAGTATCTCACCTTTAGCGTTGACAACTCCTAACTTTGATGACTGTCCACCAACATCTATACCTATTACAAGATTTTCCATATATCAGTCTTTTTTGGGTTTTGAACCTACAAGTGCATAGAAGAATATATAGCCGAAGCCCAAGATAACGAGCCAGTAGCTGTTCATGTATGTTGAAGCATCGGCAATGGCATTCTGGATAAGAGGCAGGACACCGCCGCCAACTACCATCATCATGAATATGCCCGATGCAAGAGCTGTTGCCTTGCCCAGTCCCTCAACTGCCAAATTGAATATAGAGCCCCACATTACTGATGTGCACAGACCAACCAGCACAAGCAGGAGAGCTGCAACCGGAACCTTAGCCATCTCAAAACCTGAACCGTTGAACACAGGCATTGAAACCAGATTCTCCTTTGATGAGAAAATAGCCAGGAGTACAAGTACCAGAGTGAGACCTGATGTAACGGCCAGCTGGACGCGGCTTGAAACCTTACCGCTGATAAGACTTGAAGCGAAACGACCAATAAGCATCAAGAACCAGTATGAACCTGCGCAGAAACCGGCAATAGCGGCAGCATTGGTAAGCAGGCCGCCACCCTTTGCGGATGTATCGGACAGATAGAGATTAAGGGTACCGGGAGTTCCCACCTCAACGCCTACATAGCAGAAGATAGCTATCACACCAAGTACAAAGTGACGGAATTTCCATGGATTAGGAACATCCTTGCCCTCATTCGTAGCGGCAGTCTCAGGATCGACAAGTGTAAGGAAACTTATTATCACGAATGCAAGTACAAATACTATCATTGCAATATATAGCACAAGGTTAATATCCTTGAAAGCGGTGGCAGGGGTAATTGTTCCAATAAGGGCACCGACGAGCATCGGGGTAAGAGTACCCAGCAATGAATTGAAGGTACCGCCTATCTGTACCAACTGATTGCCGCGCTTGCTTGTACCACCCAAGAGAGTAAGCATGGGGTTAACAACAGTGTTGAGCATGCATACGGAGAAACCTGAGATGAATGCACCGAGCAGATAGACATAGAAACTGAACGGAACACCGGTGGAACCGGGGGTAACTCCTATCACACCTGACAGGAACTGTACGAATACACCGGCAAAACCTACTGCAATTGCTGTGAGGATGGTCTTCTTGGAGCCATTCTTATAGAACAGCTTTCCGGCCGGAATACCCATGAACAGGTAAGCAAGGAAGTTCATCATGTTACCCATCATACCAAGGGCATTTGATCCGTCAATACCCGGTTGGTTCTTCCAAATGTTAGCTACAGGTGCAGCGAGATTGGTAACAAAGCCCACCATACCGAACAGGAATATCATTGTGATTATGGCAACGATATTCTGATTTTTCTTTTCAGACATAGTTGTAATTGATTTTTATTAGGTTACTTGAATAATTCAATTTACAAGCACAAAAATAAACATTATTTGCATTCCGACAAACATCAATTGAATAATTGGATTCCTCAATCTTGTTTTTACTTTATTTCATAATATCCAATCACATTCACGACATAAACTTTTTTCCGCTCATTTACAAGTCCAATCCAACACAAAATGCTATATTTGAGGATTGAAACATAATATTTACACTATTTTTATGAGAAAACTATTGATAATCGCATTGGGAACAGCTATGACATTATGCGGTTGCGGCACAAGTAATGACAATGCCGCAGGAATTGACAGCAAAAAAGTTATAAGGAAGATGACCCTTGAGGAAAAAGCCAGGTTTGTGATAGGAACCGGAATGTCCGGCTCTGCTGGTGACAATGCTGTCGTAGGTGCCACACAGCTTCTTGTACCGGGAGCAGCAGGAACAACATATCCGTTAGAAAGAATTGGGATTCCGGCAATAGTTCTTGCCGACGGTCCTGCAGGACTACGAATAGATGCTACCAGGGCTGGTGATGACCAAACGTACTACTGCACCCATTTCCCGATAGGAACCTTGCTTGCATCAACCTGGAATACAGCGCTCATCGAGCAGGTTGGAGCCGCTATAGGTCAGGAAGTCAAAGAATATGGTGTCGACGTCCTGCTGGCTCCGGCCGTAAACATAATGCGCAGTCCATTGTGCGGACGTAATTTCGAGTACTATTCGGAAGACCCTGTCGTGGCTGGAAAGACCAGTGCGGCATACATACGTGGTGTCCAGTCTAACGGTGTGGGCACAAGTATCAAGCATTTTGCGGGAAACAATCAGGAGACCAACCGCATGAACAATGATGCCCACATATCTCAGCGTGCACTGAGAGAGATTTATCTTAAAGGCTTCGAGATAGCCATCAAAGAGAGCCAGCCTTGGACAGTCATGACATCGTACAACTATATTAACGGAGTCTATACATCGGAAAGCAAGGAACTGGTTACCACTATTCTGCGTGATGAATGGGGATTTGAAGGAACCGTTATGACAGACTGGTACGGTGGTAAAGACGGAGGCAGGCAGATGTGGGCAGGCAACGACATGCTTCAGCCTGGCAAGGAGGAACAGTTCGACTCAATTGTAGCCGCTGTCAAAAAAGGTAAGCTGGACATGACCGAACTGGACCGCAGTGTCGAAAGGATACTCTCACTCATCGGGAAGACGCCCCGCTATCAAGGCTACAAATATTCAAACAAGCCCGACCTGAACGCTCATGCTGCAGTAACCCGCCAGTCGGCTGCAGAAGGCATGGTTCTACTCAAGAACAATAGTGCACTTCCTCTTGATTCCAAAATAAAAAATGTTGCACTGTACGGCTGCACCTCCTACGATTTCATAGCTGGTGGAACCGGCTCCGGCAATGTAAACCATGCCTACGTGGTGTCACTACTTGACGGTCTGAAGAACAACGGCTATTCTGTATCGGAGAATCTGAAGGAAACATACACAAAATATATTGCCGAAAAGAATAAGGAAATCAATGACAAGATTGAAGAGGATGCCAAGAAGGACGCTCAGAGTGCCATGCTGGCACGGTTCCTGCCCCACCCGCTTCCAGAAGAGCTACTTTTCACCAACTCCGAACTGGCTGTACAGGCTGCGAGGGCTGATGTGGCTATCATCACATTGGGCCGCCTCTCTGGTGAATTCATTGACCGTTCACCATCCGATTTCGCTCTTTCGGATGCCGAAAGAAAACTCATCGAGCAGGTATGCAACGTCTATCACAAGGCACGTAAGCAGGTGATAGTCCTTCTGAACATAGGCGGTTCCATCGAAACGGCATCATGGAAAAACCTTCCTGATGCAATCCTATGCGCATGGCAAGCAGGTCAGGAGGGTGGTAACAGCGTGGTCGATGTGCTCAGCGGAAAACAGTCGCCTTCCGGTAAACTTCCCATGACATGGCCGGTCAACTTCACCGATGTGGCATCGTCCAGGAATTTCCCGATAGACCAAGATCCAAGAATCGACATGTTTTCACAGGGTAAAACAGGCAATGTCAGGAATGTTGACTACACCGACTATGAGGAGGATATCTATGTGGGATACCGCTACTTTGACTCGTTCGACGTTCCTGTATCCTATCCGTTCGGATACGGACTATCCTATACCTCCTTCGAGTACAGCAATGCCAAGATTGAACGAAACAGCGATAAATCGTTCAAGGTAAGCGTCCAGGTCAAGAACACCGGCAAGGCGGAGGGTAAGGAGATTATACAGCTCTATGTTTCTGCACCTGACAACAAGGCTGCCAACAAGCCCGCCAAGGAACTTAAAGCCTATGCCAAGACAAAAAGTCTTAGACCGGGTGAACTGCAGACAGTGGAGATGACTGTAAATGAGTCCGACCTTGCGTCGTTCAATGAGGAAGAATCATCCTGGGTCGTGAAAGCAGGCACCTACCGGTTCCTGATCGGAGCATCATCACAGGATATCAGGCAGACTCTTACCGCACAAGTCCAGGGCAGCAGTACAAAGGTCCATAACGTGATGAAGCCCAGGACAAGGCTCAACCTCCTTCACAGATGATGACAACAAACATTCTGAAACAAACGACAGATACAATGAAAAAGAAAAGCGACATTCAGCAGAAGGCAAGGTTTATGCTTGCCCTTGCAGCAGCATTCGTTTGCTGCCTGCCCTCTGTGGCAGCCAAACCAAAGTTCCCGCTTATCGACAGTGCCCCTTACGACACAGTTGTGGACGGCAAAAAAGTGGCGTTATATACCATCAGTAAAGGCAAGGTGGCTGCCCAGATCATCAACTACGGCGGATTCGTAGTAGGTCTTTACTCACCGGACAAGAACGGCGAGTACGCCAATCTGGTGAGCCACTACGATGACATACACCAGTATCTGCGTTACAATATGGGTATGATAGGCCCTGCTTTGGGACGCTACGCCAACCGTATTGCCAACGGCAGGTTCACTCTTGACGGACAGGAATACAACATTACCAAGAACAGCGGCCAGCATACCCTGCACGGCGGTTCCAAGGGTTTTGACCATACTGTATGGACAGTAGTCAAGGCCAAGAAGAGCAAGCTTGTCCTCTCTTGCGTACTGCCCGACGGCTTAGACGGATTCCCCGGCACCCTTACCACTACCCTGACCTATTCCATCACGAAGGACGGCGGCCTGCAGATAAGCTATGAGGCCACTACGGATAAGGCCACGGTAGTCAACCTTTCCAACCACACCTATTTCAATCTGGACGGAGCAGGCAATGGTGACATACTGGACCACGAGCTTATGATCAATGCAGGTTTCATAACCGAGACTGACCGCAGCAACATACCTACCGGTGACTACGACCTTGTGGATGGCTCGCCCTACGATTTCCAGAAGCCGGTCAGGATAGGTGACCGTCAGTACTCGCCCGCTCCTCCGCAGCCCGGACAGGCCGGTGCCCCCCGCACCGGACTCGGTGGCGGATTCGGAGGCTTTGGAGGCCAAGTTCCCGAGGGTATGGTCCGCAGCTATGACAACAACTTCTGTCTTATCCACAACGTTCAGGGTAAGGTTGAGCAAGTTGCCACACTCTACTCGCCCAAGTCAGGACGTTTCATGGAGGTCTGGAACAATCATCCGGGACTTCAGGTCTTTACCGGTGCACGCACTGCCATCGCCCTTGAGTCACAGATGTTCCCTGATTCACCCAACCACGACAATTTCCCGAGCACCGTGCTCCGTCCAGGCGAGAAGTACCAGCACACTGTCATCTACAAACTCTCTGTGAAGTGACACAATAGTAAAGATCCGTTTCCTGTGTCATTATATTTACGGCCCTGCTCACATGAGTGGGGTCGTTTTTCAGCATCGCCGTACTACAAAGGAAGCCTTTATTTGTTTTGAAAAAAACACAATTCGTTTGGTTTGTCCGTTTTAATGTATTTACTTTGTAGAGCAAAGTGCTTTTAAATCATGTTTAAAACTTTAATGAATCATGTTTGGATCTTTAATCGAGACATTTAAACGGTATTTTAAATTCAGCGGCAGGGCTGGCCGCAAGGAGTTCTGGATGTGGACATTCACCATGCTGGCTATATCAGTCCTGATGGTAGGCATTATGGCTGTTATTGCCATTAATTTCGGGAACACGGACAATCCAGTCGCATCAGGATTATTCCATGCAATCATCACAGTGTTCGGGGCGTTCTGGCTAATAATGTTTCTCCCTTCACTGTCAGTTTCAGTACGCCGGTTGCGCGATGCAGCTTTATCACCGTGGCTTCTGTTGATTCCGGCTGTCCTGTGCATTGCCACATTTCTGGTACTGTTTGACCGTGGGCTTTCCAATATGGACGGTAATCCTCCACACTATTCAGACTTGACAGCATTCCTATTGACTGCTTCCACGGCAATAACAGGCATTGTCTTTCTTGCACTTTTCTGCAAGCCATCCAAGAAATAAACAAGAACAACAATATGAAAAAACAGGAGATTAAGGAGACACTGAGTGATATCAGGAATATGATGGAGCGGTCACAGAAGGTGATGTTTCTGAACGGGACATCGGGTGTTTTGGTTTCTGTATGGGCTCTGTTGGGGGCTGTTATGGTCAGCGGCATCCTTTACGGTTCAGTATGGCCGCTATGGGGATCTACAGCATTGCCTTTACGGGAAATAAACTCCGAACGGTTCATCTGGGCGACATTCTATTTTGGCTGTACATTCATTGCATCATGTATCACCGTATGGCTCATGTCCAAGCACAGAGCTGAACGTAAAGGGCTTGAGTTCAAATTGGATGCCGGCGCAAAACAGTTGTTGCGCACTTTCTTTACAGTCATGATAATTGGCGGACTGTTCTGCCTCACTCCTTTCGGTAACGGGCATTGGGAACTGGTTCCCGGTTACATGCTGGCATTCTACGGACTGGCGCTTGTGGTCATTTCACCAATGGCTTTCAGGATATCCATCATCAAATATTTCGGATTCATTCAGATTACAGTGGGATTGGCTGCACTGATACTACCTCAATATGGCATGATGTTCTGGACTATAGGATTCTGCATCCTGCACTTCATCTGGGGAATATGGTTCCATTTTGTTTTTGACCGCAAGGAGAGATGACCAGCATTGAGAATCTTGACAAGGCGTTTGAAAGCCGCGTAAGGCTGGGAATCATGTCGGTGCTGACCGGAGCAGGCCAGTCTGATTTCAACACCCTCAAGTCAATGCTGGGCGTATCGGACGGCAATCTGGCCAGCCATATCCGCGCTCTTGAGGAATTGGGCTACATCGAGACCATCAAGCAGTTCATCGGCCGTAAGCCCAACACCTCCTACTCCGTCACTGAGACAGGCCGCAAGGCTTTCAGCGCTCATATTGATGCTCTGACCTCTCTGTTAGGTATAAAATGAAACTGAAAGACGGGCTATATGAGATTCATCTGCCTGTAGGTTCCATGGAGTGGAAAATCGTTACAGGTATTCACTGACTTAAACATTTAGATATATGAATAAAAAAGTGTATTGGCTAACCCCACTGATTGCAACTGTCATACAGTTGGTATTGAGCGCAATCATCCTGTTTATCTATGAGATGATCTTTCCACCGAAACAGCCGGATCCAAGGGCAGAGGTTATTTTTGTCCTGTTTGTTTTCTTTGGACATGGAGCAATAGAAACAGCAATAGGTTATTTAGTATCCTGGATCTATACTGTGAAAAACAAGAACAGGAATATGGTTCTTCTCATATATGCGATAATTTACTGCGCTATCAGTATAGGAATGGGGATATTGATAAGTGACAGCCAATTTGAGAATGATGTTTTGCATTGGATTCTCTTTTTTATGATTCCGGCGATACTTTATCTTATCCCATATATATACGGAACAATCAGATTCTATAATAAGGAAACAGCATACAAATAAAAGTAACATGAGCTATCTGAAAGAGAAAATAAGAGGTTTGGCCGATACCATAAGAAGTGGTATCCAGAGGTTTCCGCTGACAGTGGTGTTTGCGCTTGCACTTACTGTCTGCGCAATTATAATTGAGTATAAAGGTTATCACGGCATAGGCAAAGATTGGAGATTCTTTATGTTATGGTATCCTGCCACAGGCATAGCACTTTCCCTGAGTCTGTCACTCTGGTTTGAGGAGCGCAAGGGAAAGTTGGGCTACATGCTGGCCGTGATACTCATTCACATTGCATGGATTGCGGTGAGCATGTTCCTGATGTGGAAATATGATATGTTGGGATATGCGCCATACACATATATCATTGCAGCTCTTATTGCCGCTTTGATACTGTCTCTGCTTGTACTTTCTTTTTTCAGCGATAAGTCCGATGTGGCTTTCTGGAATTTCAGTTTGCGTTCAATCGGTGCTACTGCCACCGCTTTTATTGTAAGCGGAATAGTATGCGGCGGATTGGAGTTGCTTGTGGTGGGTATTGAGAAACTGTTCGGAGTTTTTATCAGTTCACACTGCTACAGCAATAT
>JAFZKR010000103.1 GCA_017551845.1 Bacteroidaceae bacterium | reverse complement strand
TTACTCTGTGCCATATCAAAATAGTACAAAAGGGGACAGACCCCTTTTGTACTGTTTTTACATTCTTTCGGGCATTTCGATGCCCAGGAGTCCCATTCCGGTGCGCAGAACCTTGCCGACGGTTGCGGCCAGGACAATGCGGAAATGCTTGAGTTTAAGATCCGGCTCATGCATGATGCTGTAGTCATGATAGAACTGGTTGAACTCGCGGGCCAGGTCATAACAGTAATTGGCTATCACTGAGGGGTTGAAGTCATCGGCAGCCTGATGCACCGTTCCGCTGAACTCGGAGAGCAGCTGGATGAGGCCGGTCTCCTTGGCCGAAACAGCGGCGTCCGTATCGGCATGGACCACATCGATGCCCTCCTCCGAAGCCTTACGCATAATGGAACGTATGCGAGCGTAAGTGTACTGGATGAACGGGCCGGTATTGCCGTTGAAATCGATGGATTCCTTGGGATTGAAGGTCATGTTCTTGCGGGCATCGACCTTCAGGATGAAGTACTTGAGAGCACCCATACCCACTATGCGCATTATCTCGTCGGTCTCCTCCTTGGAGAGGCCGTCCAGCTTGCCCAGTTCAGCCGATGTGGCGCGGGCGGTCTCTATCATCTCGTCCATAAGGTCATCGGCATCCACCACGGTACCTTCACGGCTCTTCATCTTGCCCTCAGGGAGCTCCACCATACCGTAAGAGAAGTGCACCAGGTCCTTGCCCCACTTGAATCCCAGACGGTCAAGCAGTATGGAGAGCACCTGGAAGTGGTAGTTCTGCTCATTGCCCACCACATATATCATACGGTCAATGGGATAATCCCTGAAACGGAGCTTGGCGGTGCCTATGTCCTGAGTCATATAGACCGATGTCCCGTCACTGCGGAGCAGCAGTTTCTGGTCCAGGCCGTTACCGGTGAGGTCCGCCCATACGGAGCCGTCCTCCTTGCGGAAGAACAGGCCTTTTTCAAGGCCTTCAAGCACTGTTTTCTTGCCCTCTAAATAGGTCTGGGACTCGTAATATATCTTGTCGAAGCTCACTCCCATGCGGCGGTAGGTCTCGTCGAACCCGGCATATACCCAGCTGTTCATCCTCTCCCACAGGGCCCTGACCTCAGGGTCACCGGCCTCCCACTTGACCAGCATGGCGTGAGCCTCCTGCATGAGCGGGGACTCCTTCTCGGCCTTGGCCTTGGCTGCCTCCTGCGCCTTCTCGTCCAGCTCTGAATAGTTGGCGGGCAGCAGGCTCTTGACCTCGGCGCGGAAATGCTTGTCGAACTCCACATAGTAATCGCCTATCAGATGATCGCCCTTTTTACCGGTGGATTCGGGTGTGGCGCCGTTGCCCCACTTGAGCCAGGCGAGCATGGACTTGCAGATGTGTATTCCGCGGTCATTGACTATGTTCGTCTTGACAACGCGGTTGCCGTTGGCCGCCATAATGTTGGCCAATGCGCCTCCCAGCAGGTTGTTGCGGACGTGTCCCAGGTGAAGCGGCTTGTTCGTGTTGGGGCTTGAGTATTCGATCATGACCAGCGGGGAGTTCTCTGTAGCCTTGGTTATGCCGTATGAGCTGTCCGAGCTCATCGAGTTGAGCATTCCGGTCCATACTTCCGATGAAACGGTCAGATTCAGGAATCCTTTCACGGCATTGAAGGCGCTTACGGCATCGGAATGGGAGCATATCCATCCGCCTATCTCGGCGGCTGTCTGCTCCGGCCCCTTGTGCGAACTCTTGAGGTACGGGAATACCACAACTGTAAGATGCCCCTCAAACTCCTTCCTGGTTTTCTGGACCTGAACCTGAGCAGCATCAGTGTCCAGCCCGTACAGAGCCTTCACTGCCTGCACGGTCATGTCTGCTATTTGCGATTCGATTTTCATATATTGCGTTTGAGTTGGCAAAGTTACTGAAAAAAAGGCTAATTTTGCGGCCTGACATAATAAAAACAACATGGATTACAACTCAGAAAGATTACCATCAGTAACGAAAAACCTCCTGATTATCAACTTTCTCGCATGGATGGGTACCATGGCCATGCGTAAATACGGAATAGACTGGCACCAGAGTTTCGGGCTGCACTTCTTCCTTGCTCCGGCATTCAGGATATGGCAGCTGTTCACTTACATGTTCCTGCACGAGGGATTCGCACATCTGTTTTTCAACATGTTCGCAGTATGGATGTTCGGCCGTGTAATGGAGAGGACATGGGGCTCCCGCAGGTTCCTTATCTTTTACATACTGTGCGGATTAGGAGCAGGTGCCTGCCAGGAGCTGTGCCAGTACGTGCATTATAATATGGTGCTTTCCCCCTACACGGAGGTGAATGTGGAAGGGACAGTGATATCGATGTCACAGTATCTGGACTACATCATTACAGTGGGTGCATCCGGAGCTGTATATGGTGTGTTGCTGAGTTACGGAATGGCCTATCCCAACGACAGGCTCATTATCCTGCCGATACCTATCCCCATCAGGGCCAAATGGGTTATCACAGGCTATGTGGCATTGGAGCTGATGCTCGGCCTCAGGAACAGCGCTGCCGATAACGTGGCCCACTTCGCCCACTTGGGAGGAATGTTGACCGGACTTATCATTATTCTCTATTGGAGAATGCTGACGAAAATAAAGAAGAAGAAAGACAACCATATTAATTTTACCTGGTAATGACCGTTTTCAACGATATAAAGCTCAAGTATCTGAACGGCGATGTGCTGCGCCGCCTGATCATCATCAACTGCGCGGTGTTCGTGCTGATACTGCTCACGGACATCACCTTCACCTTTATAGGAGTGGGCGATACGGGATATGCCGCCACACTGTTCCAGTTCCCCTGGAACACTCTTGAGCTGGTTGTCAGGCCATGGACTCCCATAACGGCACTATTCACCAGCAGCGGACTGTGGCACTTTATCTTCAACATGCTGATACTCTTCTGGATGGGAGGTATCTTCCAGCGGTATTTCACCAATACTCACCTGCGCGGGATGTACATCATAGGGGGTTTGGCCGGTATGATAGGATACTCCTGCACCATGCTCGTCCCGGTGTTCCAGCTCAAGGACTGGAACGGAACGATGCCTATGACATCGGCCTGCATTCTGGCACTCGCTGTGGCGGTGGCATTCAAAGCACCGGAGCATCAGGAGGCCATTCCCCTCATTGGGCAAGTCAGGCTGAAGTACATTGTGATAGTGCTGGCGCTCATCGACATTGCGCTATTCCCGCGCACCAATCCCGCCACAGACCTGGCTCACGCTGCAGCAGCTGTAGCGGGTTACCTGTTCGTCAGGCTTCTGAGCAAGGGCGTTGACATCACCAGGCCGGTGACAGCGTTCTTCGTATGGATTAACGGGCTGTTCCGTAAAAGAATAGAGAAAAAGGATTAAAAATCAGTATAAATCTGTTCCGTTCGGGACATGAAACCGGCAGGAGAATGAAACTGGTAGGAAAGCTGTTAGCTTACCCCATTTGGGCGGTGAATTGGGCGATTTCGTTGCTCATGGTGTTCAGCTGCTACGGTTCGCTTGCAGCTCCTGTGGGCCGATGGCCTTTCGCCTCACTCTCCGGTCTGGCTTTCCCCTATCTCTTTACCGCCAATTTCCTCTTCCTGATTTTCTGGATTATATTCTGGCGGAAGGGAGCGTTACTCCCACTCATCACGATACTGGTTTGCCTGATTCCAACGATGAATTACTGGCCTGTCCACCCCTTTGCCGGGAAGGATTTGAAGCCCGATGACATGACCGTGGTCACCTATAATACGGAGGGGTTCGGCACGCAGGCGAACAAGGACTACAGCATAGATAATCCGGTGCTTCAGCATGCAATAGGACTGGGAGCGGACATTCTGCTCATGCAGGAGACATCGGGCTCCATGATGAATGCGGCCAAAAAGAACAAGGCGGTTACCGGCATCTATCCGTACATTGTGGCAACAGGATTGCCCACAGGGGAGGCCTGCATGTCAAAGTACCCTATTATTCATAATGAACGGATAAGTTTCGAGGATAGCGGCAACTCCGCGCTTTACCTGCGGATTCTTCTGCCCGGTGGTGACACACTTGCCGTCTATAACTGTCATCTGCAATCAAACGGGCTTAACAGCAATGAACTGGAGGAGTACCAGAAATTCACGCGTAATCCCCGTGACAGCGCCCACTACTCGGCCTCCAAGCAGGTGCTCAAGAAGCTTCTCGCCTCCACATCCCAACGTGCCGGTCAGGCCCGGATCATAGCCGAGAGGGCCCGCAGCGAGACGGCCCGTTACCTACTGGTGTGCGGCGATTTCAACGACACGCAGCTCTCCTACTCCCACCGTCTCTTCGGCCGCTTCATGTACGACACCTATTCCAAATCCGGCAACGGCCCCGGAATCACCTTCCACGAGCACGGCCTATACTACCGCATAGACCACATCCTCTGCAGCCGGAACCTCACTCCCGTCCACTCCCGCGTGGACCGCACCTGCAAAGACAGCGACCACTACCCGGTCATCTCCGTCATCCGCCTCCCCCGCTGATACATCTACGAGCCATCTACGTCTCATCTACGAGCCATCTTCGAGCCATCAACGAAGGATGAATGATAAAAATGTGCAAAAGGGGACTGTCCCCTTTTTCACATTTTGCATCATTTTATCAGCACTTTCACTCTGTTTTCGCCGATTTTCAGAATCGCCATTGAACCGGGTTGCAATGAATTGGCTATTGTTGCACTGCCCTTATCGGCTATAGCCGAACCTTGCTCCTTGCCGTCGGTCCCATAAAGGTAAACCGGAGTACCGTCTTCAGCACCAATTACGGAGACACTGCCCCCCTGCGATTGTATGATCACAGGCTGAGTCTTAACAGCCGATACCTCAGTTCCGCCCATGGCTTCCGTGATACCCTCCGTAACGGGTTGCTGGTCTATCCAGCAGAGAGTAGCCTGAACCGTATCACTGTTTGCGTAGTTCTCCTTGAAAGCATATACACTGATCCGGTAAGTGGCCGTAAGACTCACCTTATTGCCTATGCCGCTCGTAATGTCGTCATCCTGGATTGAATAATGGAAATCCACACCCTGAGTCTTGCATCCGAACAACAGCTTGCCGTTGGCAAAAGCGATGGTAGGTGTGGCGCAAGTATCATTATATGTCGGAGTCTCATGCGATTCATGATCCTTAGGATCTTCCATATCATAAGAACCGATAGCGGTGACATTAAAACTGTAAAGACCCGGAGTACTCTGAATCCTGATACCGATGTAAGCAAGTTGAGTAGCTGCAGTAGGACCGTCAATCTTCTTGACGCCACTGTACCAGGATGGCTGCTGGAAGTCACTCCAAAGCAGACGCTTAAAATTTCCGGCAGATGATTTTGGAAGAGCGACAGCAGGATTTGCATTACCGATGGATGACTCCGTAGATTCACTCATACCAAGAATAAGGTACGGTGCTACATCACTGGTATAGGCAATAGCAATACCTCTCCATGATGAAGCATCAACAACTATCGGGTCACAATGACTGTCCTCTCCTGCAATATTAAAGCCGATTTCAATATATGGGTTTTCTTCAGTCAAATCACCTTTATCAAGTTGTGCCTCACCGCCTATTCCACCATTAGCTTCAACAATTACATCATCAATAGTATTTCCTGTAATTTCGTCAGGCCAAATCACCTTAGAATGACCTCCGCTGCCGGAGTCATCCTTAAACCACCATAATCCTTCGGTATCGGAGCCGTCACCGAGACCTGTCTTGACTTGTGCAGTACCATCCGCACCATACCACGCGAACTGCGCCCTGGCACCCATCGGCATCAAAAGCAACAGCGCCATGCCAAATAAACTCCACTTTTTCATTGTTTTAGTCCATTTTAAGTTATTACTGTCCTTATTCTCTTTTTTATTTCAATTCCAAACCCGGATTACGCATAAACGCCGTACAAATTTAATAAAAATGTGAAATTGGGGACTGTCCCCTTTTGCACTTTTTTGGGGCGATTGGAGAGAAAAGGGAGAGAGGGAGCGCATTGCATTGAAAAATTGTCTATATTTGCACCCTTGAAATTTTATGCGCGCGATACGCACGCGAGGAACAAGCGAGGAAATAATAATTCAACAACATAACTAAAGTATGCAAAACAAAGGATTCGTAAAGATTTTTGCGATAGCACTGACACTGGTTTGTCTGTTCTATCTCTCCTTTACATTCAAGACCCGCAGCATTGAGAAACAGGCTGCCCAGAGTCAGGACGAACAGGCCTATCTTGACTCTGTCATGAACAAAAAGGTCTGGTTGGGTATTTATTCGTACAAGGAGTGCCGGGAAAATCAGATCGGTCTCGGTCTGGACCTCAAGGGCGGTATGAACGTCATCCTGGAGGTTTCAATCCCCGACGTGGTTAAGGCTCTCGCCAACAACTCCACTGATCCTGCCTTCACAGAGGCTCTCTCCGCTGCACGCAAACGCGCCGTGAGCAGTCAGGACAACTTCGTGGATATTTTCGCCCAGGAATTCAAGACACTCAATCCCGGCATGAACCTGAGCCAGTTCTTCGCAACATCGGCACTCAAGGAGCGCATCCATGTGCAGAGCACTGACGAGGAGGTCATCACGGTCCTTAAGGACGAGGTGAACGCCGCAGTGTCCAATTCATTCAACGTATTGCGCACACGTATTGACCGTTTCGGTGTGGCTCAGCCCAACATCCAGGAGCTGGCCGGCAAACAGGGACGCATAATGATAGAGCTTCCGGGTATCAAGGAGCCTGAGCGTGTAAGAAAGCTCTTGCAGGGCTCAGCTAACCTGGAATTCTGGGAGTGCTACAAGTATGAGGAGATTGCCGATATTCTCACCGCCGCCGACAACCGTCTGCGTGTTGCTCTGGCCGATGAGGAACCCGCTGCCGCCAATGACGGCGAGGCAACCGCTCAGGCCGACTCCACCAGCCGCGCAGGACAGATCCTGGCCGGTGAGGAGGCTGTCAAGGAGGAGGACCAGACAACTGCACAGCAGCTTGAGGCTCTCCACAAGAGCAATCCTCTGCTCTCACGTCTTACAATGCCCCCGTATCAGGGTTCAAGCATAATAGGTATGTCACGCGGTTCCGATACCGCACAGGTGAACCGCATGCTGGCTATGCCGGAAATCAAGACTCTGCTCCCGCGTGACCTCAAGCTCTTCTGGAGCGTCAAGTCATACGACGAGGGTGGTCAGTGGTTCGAGCTGCATGCCATCAAGGCTACCAGCAAGGACGGCAAGGCTGCTCTGAGCGGTGAGGCTGTAGCCGACTCCAAGGCCGATTTCGACCAGAGAGGCAATCCCTGCGTGACAATGGCTATGAACACCGAAGGCGCACGCCGCTGGGCAAACCTGACAAAGGCTAACGTGAACCGCCCGATAGCAATCGTGCTGGACGGCTATGTATATAGCGCACCTAACGTTGAGAACGAGATCACCGACGGACGTTCCGAGATCAAGGGTAACTTCACCGTTGAGGATACCCAGGACCTTGCCAACGTGCTCAAGTCCGGTAAGATGCCGGCTCCCGCCAAGATCGTCCAGGAGGATATCGTAGGCCCGTCACTCGGTCAGGAGTCAATCCGCAAGGGATTCATGTCGTTCATCATAGCATTCATCATCCTGATGATCTACATGTGCGTCATGTACGGCTTCGTTCCGGGTATGGTTGCCAATGGCGCCCTGCTGCTCAACTTCTTCTTCACACTGGGTATTCTGGCATCGTTCCAGGCAGCCCTGACCATGTCCGGTATTGCAGGTATAGTGCTTACCTTAGGTATGGCCGTGGATGCCAACGTGCTTATCTACGAGCGCACCAAGGAGGAGCTCCGTGCAGGCAAGAGCGTACAATCGGCACTGTCTGACGGTTACAGGAATGCGTTCTCGGCTATCTTTGACTCCAACTTCACGTCAATCATAACCGGTATCATCCTGTTCAACTTCGGTACAGGCCCCATCCGCGGATTCGCCACGACACTTATCATAGGTATCATAAGCTCGTTCTTCACAGCTGTGTTCCTGACACGTATAGTCTATGAGCACTTCCTGGGCAAGGGCAAGCTGCAGAACCTCACTTTCGTGACTCCGGTTTCGAAGAACCTCATGCAGAACACCAAGGTCAGGTTCATGGAGAATGCAAAGAAATCCTTCACCATATTCGGTGCTATGGCTATCATCTGCATAGGATTCCTTGCAATCCGTGGTCTGAGCAAGAGTATCGACTTCACCGGTGGCCGTAACTTCGTGGTTCAGTTCGAGAACCCCGTAGAGCCTGAGGAGGTGCGTTCTATCCTCTCCAATGTAATCACTGAGGACAATGTCCAGGCAATAGCACTGGGAACGGACCACAAGACAATCCGTATATCCACCAACTACCGTATAGACGAGGAGTCCGACAACATCGACTCTGAGATCGAGGAGTTCCTCTTCACGTCACTCAAGAGTGCCGGCAAGCTGAGTCCTAACCTCACACTCGCCACATTCATTGACCGTGAGAACCGCGACGGCGGCTCGATAATCAGTTCACAGAAGGTAGGTCCTTCAATAGCCGAGGATATCACACGCGGTGCTATCATCTCCGTCATCCTGGCTCTGATTGCCATCTTCCTGTACATCCTGATACGTTTCCGCAACGTGGCTTACTCGGTAGGTGCCATATTCGCCCTCTTCTTCGATACCCTTATTATTATAGGTATGTATTCGATATGCTGGGGTTGGATGCCGTTCTCGCTTGAGATCGACCAGACATTCATCGGCGCCGTGCTGACAGCTATAGGTTACTCGATCAACGATAAGGTGGTTATTTTCGACCGTATCCGTGAGTTCACGGGCCTCTATCCCAAGCGTAACCGCAAGCAGCTGTTCGACGATGCCCTGAACACCACACTGGCACGTACAATCAACACTTCAGTAAGTACATTGATTGTGCTGTTGGCAATATTCTTCCTGGGTGGTGACAGCATACGCAGCTTCGCATTCGCAATGATTCTGGGTGTGATATTCGGCACATGCTCTTCACTGTTCGTAGCTGCTCCTACAGCTTATGTCATCATGAAGAAGACCAAAAAGGAGAAAGAGGAACTGGCCACTGCAAAGGTCAAGGCCTGAACAATACATTAAAGACTTATTTGAGCATTGAGCGGGGGCTGCCTGATTTGAGCAGGCCCCGCTCTCTTTTACATCTTTTTTTACATCACGCCTGTCCGGCTTTCCGGAGAATCTGTGTGATTTTTTCGTCAAAATGATAAACCTTTCACGATAATTACGATATTTGTGATGACCAAAACCTGATTAATTATGAGAAAACTGTTTTCCATGGCGGCCCTGATACTGCTCGCATTGCCATCGGCATACGCTCAGATAAGCTATGAGGATTCCGTCAAGAACGAAATGGATAAGATAGAGCTCCTGAACGGCTCTATGAAACAGACAATCGACAAGTACAAGAAAGCCGTAATAAAGGGCGATGCCGAGTCAATGGCGCTTCTCGGAGTGGAGTGCATGAACGGCAAGAACGTGAAGTCCAATATTACAATAGGTCTTAACCTGCTTGAGACTGCGGCCCTGCAGGAGAATGTGGAGGGACAGTACAATCTGGGCTACTACTTTTTCCTTTTCTGGGCACAGAAGCCGGACAACGCCTCCTATTTCAGGACCGGCACCCGATGGCTCAAGAAAGCCGTCAATGCGGGTGACCAGCGTGCTCTTGCCTGCCTGGCACGTTTCTACATAGAATACGGTAAATATAATAAGGAGACTGCGTACGTGGACGGCGCGGTCAAGCTCCTCGAGGATATGGAATCCGTGGGACAGGTGGATGACAAGAACACCATTATACTGGATGCTCAGGCAATGCTAGGAACAGCCAATCTCTACAAATGGCATACCGATAATGATACCGCAGCGCTCAAGGAGGCTAAGAAATGGTATAGGACCCTGCTTACTTCAAAGCTGGAATATCCCAACTACAACACTTATATCGACTCTCTCAAGTACGTACTGAGCCAGGGTGTCCCATTGAGGATTGACCCGATGCCCGATGCGGAGACCATTGAAAAGTCCCGTTCAGGCGGCGGCGGATTCGGAGGATTCGGCGGAGGCGGAATGGGCGGATTCGGTGGTGGCGGAGGCTTCCCCGGTGGTGGAGGTTTTCCTGGCGGAGGAGCCAATCCTCAGGGAGGTGCTCCCGGTCCTCAGACCATTCAGGCCGTATTCCCGGGCGGTATGATGTCGATGCAATCATTTATCCGCAATAACACTAACTATCCCAAGGATCTGGAAGACAACCGCGTCAAGGGTAACGCCAGCGTATCGTTTACCATCGCTCCCGACGGCTCAATACTGAACCCCGTGGTGTCGCGCGAAAGCGATGTGCACCTTATCAACCAGGAGGCCCTTCGCACCGTAATGGTCATGCCCGACTGGATTCCTGCCGAACGTGAAGGAGTGCCCGTAGAGGGCCGCAGCCAGGCATCGGTCAACTTCGGCGGCGGTGCCGGCGGCGGAATGGGCGGCTTCGGAGGATTCTGAACATATTCCCGCTAAACAAGTGTCCATACCTGGAATGGTGTCCTGATCCAGTCACCGTGACGGTCGAGTACTTTTTTTATTTTGCAGCTTCGGCTATCATGGCCTCCAGCTCTTCCCTGTTTATTTTGCCGTCGAAGGCGATGAAGGAGACCTCTTTTTCTTCCTTGGCAATCATCACAAAGGATTTGACGGTTTTTTCGTCGCCGGCAGTGTACATGCGCATCACCTCGCCGTCCTCCTTGGCTTCCATGAGGAGCTCGAAATCACCTTTATCGATAAACTTCTTCACGTCACCGGCCAGCTGCTCTGCTATGTCGGGATTCTCGGAGCTGACTATGTAGAAGCCGGACATGGACTTGATGATGGAGGAGATGTTCACGTCGTAATCCTCCATCTGGATGTCCGGAATCTTACCTATCAGCCGGAACATTGCGGGGGAGATGTAAATGGCGGCCACATCCTCTTGGTCTGAATACTTGTTGTAAATGTCACGCCCGCTCTGGGCAAATGCTGTCACACTGAGTGCGGCAAGCACCATGATTGCGAATATCTTTTTCATTTCCAGTAATTTACTTTATTGATTATTGCTTCTGATTCTGCTACTTTATCCGCAGCGGTGTTTACATTTTGGGATACCTTCAGCAATGCCTGCTCCACTGCCGCGTAGGCAAGATAGGGGTCGTCGAAGGTGTCCTTGGGCTGATAGAGCCGGTTCATTCCGAACAACCCCAAGGCGATTGCTGCGACGGCTGCGGCGGCTATGCTGCTCCACATTCTTACACTCCTGTGCTGAGGGAGACTCACGTTCAGGTCCTCAGGCACGGGGATGCTCTCATCTTCCCCGATCCTTCTAAGCTCTTCCACCGACAATTCGGTTATTTCCTGAATGCTCTTCATAAGAGTTGTTTGAGTTTTTTTCTGGCCAGGCTCACCTGGACCCTGATATTGAGGCCGCTCAGGCCGGTTTCTTGTTCTATTTCTTCGTATGACAGCCCGCGTATGAAGCGAAGTCTTATCAGTCTCTGCTGTCCGGGCGGGAGTTGTTCAATCGCTTTTGCCAATGTCTGAAGGTCGTCCTTCAAGTCCAACTCCCTGTCCGGCGGATCGTTCACAGCCATGTTTTCAAGAAGTGCTTCCGAAGGCCTCCGGCGTCGGATGTAATCTATGCAGAGGTTTTTCAGCATCAGCGCTCCGTAGGACGATGGTTCCCTGACAATCTCCAGATTCTCCGTCAGGTTCCACAGCTTGAGATAGAGGTCCTGTACGGCATCCTTTGCATCGGCCTCGTTTTCAAGCATGTAATAGGCCATGCGGTAGAATCGCCCCTGTAGTGGTAGCCAGACTGTATTGAACTGCGT
>JAFZKR010000102.1 GCA_017551845.1 Bacteroidaceae bacterium | reverse complement strand
CTCGGCCCAAATGGCTTCAGAGTGACAGCGCAGTGCAGGAACGCGTACGCATGTGGCGCTGCACTTGATATCGTTGTGGAACATCTTGCGGGTCTCATAGAACATCTTCTCCTCCTCCTTGGTGTAACCGCTCTCCTTGAACACGTCAATATGGGGAATCAGGTTGAAAGCAAGCTGATAGGCGAACTTGTTTACGGTCACCTCCTCTCCTGCCAAAGCCTGACGATACTGTTCCTCAAGCTCTTTCATTGCAGCAGCACCTGCACCGCTGGCAGCCTGATATGTTGACACCTGTACGTTCTTTACGGGTGAAAGGTCATTCAGCACCTTAAGTGCCACAATCATCATGATTGTTGAGCAGTTAGGATTGGCAATAATACCTTTTGGGCGAACCAGAGCATCCTCAGGATTGACCTCAGGCACTACCAGAGGAACCTGAGGATCCATACGGAAAGCACTTGAGTTGTCTATCATGATTGCACCGTACTTGGTAATGGTCTCGGCAAACTCCTCGGATGTACTTCCGCCGGCCGATACGAATGCTATATCTATACCCTTGAAATCATCATTATGCTGCAGTAGCTTGACCTGAATCTTCTTACCGCCATAAGTGTAATAAGATCCGGCACTACGGGATGACCCGAACAAAACCAACTCGTCGAGCGGAAAATTACGCTCTTCCAGCACACGCAGAAACTCCTGTCCCACGGCTCCGCTGGCTCCTACAATCGCTACTCGCATATCAAAAAAATATTAATGTTGTTTTCGGGCGCAAAATTAGCTTTTCCGTATCAAAATAGTGAATAAAAAAAGATAATTTTGCACCGAAATGCAAGAATATATGATTCATTTCTGCATATTTTTGCATAGACAACAGAACTATGATTAAAATTGATAACATAACAAAGAGTTTCGGCAACCTCAATGTACTGAAGGGAGTGAGTCTTCACGTCAACAAAGGTGAGATCCTGAGCATAACCGGACCCAGCGGAGCCGGAAAAACCACACTCCTGCAAATCATGGGCACACTTGACCGGCCGGACTCAGGCCGCATATTGTATGATGGTACGGACATAACCTCTCTTTCCGGAAATGAACTGGCAGCTTTCAGGAACCGTCACATAGGATTTGTATTCCAGTTCCACCAGTTGCTCCCGGAATTCACTGCTATGGAAAACATAATGATACCTCTTCTGATTGCGGGATGCAATATGCATGATTCCAAGGATAGGGCTATGGAGTTGCTGGATATCTTGGGGCTGACTGACAGAGCCACGCACAAGCCTAACGAGCTTTCGGGAGGAGAAAAGCAGAGAATAGCTGTGGCACGCGCCTTAGCCAACAAGCCGGATGTCATCCTGGCCGATGAGCCGTCCGGCAGCCTTGACACAAAAAACAAGGAAGAACTGCACAAACTGTTCTTCAGACTGAGGGACACATTGGGTCAGACAATAGTTACCGTAACGCATGACGAATCATTGGCCGCGCTTGCTGACCGCCGCATCAACATCATCGACGGTCGTCTTGAATGATTACCACTTGGTTAAGGAGAGTCTGGTCTTGTTGCCGGTAAGGACAAGCCTGCTGCCATCCAGGGTATTCACTTGAAACCTCTCCTTCCTCGAACCTAATCCAAGTTTCCTGAGTTCCGAATCAAGATTCTCCACATTTCCGCACATGGAGAAATCCAGTGTAAGGTAATCACCGTCATCGGTCAATATTCCTATCGCTTCGAAATAGCTGTTCCTATTGTCAATTTCCACAAGATCACGGGCGAAACTGAACCAACAGCCGCTCCTGTTCTCCTCATTCACGCTATTGCCGTCAAAATCCTTACCGTCAAGATATTCCACAGTGTCAAGCCTCCACATGAAATCCAGCCGGTCATTGTGGAACACATTCTCACATGAAAGCAGAATCATGGCCGAAACAGCCATAATCAAATACCGGAAGCCTTTTCTTACAGTAGTTTCCATAACCGTGAAACTGTTAACATTGCACCTTTGTTACTTTTACCCATCGGGGTTCCCTTTCCTGAATCCAAGCCAAGAGAGAGCTTGAATCGCCAGCCGTAAATACCCGACGGCAGCCAAGTCCCCTCCACAAGATACGAATTCAGCCGGCCCACTTCATTGTAAGGCTCCTCATAAGCTCCCCAATGACGTGAGGATGTAACCATTATCCTGTAATCAAAACAGGTTCCTATTCCGCCGTCTATTCCAGCATGGAACATAAGCAACCTGTTACTCTTGAAACGCTGGTCACCATCACTGTTATATACCGGCGAAACGAGTACCGGATTACCTGTGGCGTATCCCCAATGAGTGTAGGAATCATACAATTCATGGTTATAGAAACCGTCCCTGCCGTCAACGCCCTCGGCCACAACAGCATTAGGATGTCTGTAAACAGGACCGCACTGTCCCCTCGTGTTAAGCACCTCAAACACCACATCCCTTACCGGAAGTTCCTCAGGCAGGTTAATCTCTATTCCGTATAGTCCGTCAAACCAATTACGCCGGAAACCGTAAAACACAAAATCCTTTTCACCATTCAGGTCACTTTTGTACTCTATGCCCAACATCCCGGAATGGTCCTCATAGAAATGCTCGTAATAGGCTCTGAAGCCGATCTTCTCACCGAGATAATCAAAAGAGAGATGCCAGCTGCCCATTGAATTTCCGTTCTCCTTAGTCTGCCCGCCGGCATCGTTGAAAGGAAGCAGGATATCCCAATAGGCACGAGGACCGTTAGGAAGACGGTATTCTTCCAACACCTCCTCATTGGCCATAAGCTTGCGGTTGTGCATCACTCCCCCGAACTGGGCATACATCTCAAGTCCCACGGTAGCCTGGAAAGGGAAACGCTCCGGGTTTCCGAACCGAAGGAATCCCGCCTTGCTGTGATAGAGCAGACGGTCTGTATATGGAGCACCGGTATCGCGACCTCTCCATTTATTGTCAGTAAACACTCCGTACGCCACATGTCCCTTTACGGAGAACCATCCTCCCAAGAAAGGAAGCCGTGTATATTCAGGCAAGGCAAGCCGCAACTGCGGGACAGGCCTGCTGTTGCCGGACCATGTCAGTCCGCCGGAGCTCAGATTAACGTTCTTGAGCTCACCCCACAACTCCCTTGAGCCTATGGAAAGCCCCATCCACTTGTATTTGAAGTCCAGATAGAGCTGATGTATGAAGTAATCTGACTGCAAGCCCTTTGCCAGTCCCAGGTCCATGCAGTAATCCACATCCAACTCTACGGGGAGCATTATACCGCCCGATGCAGCCAAACGCAGATATCCGCTGCCGTTCTCATGAGAACTGAACCCCTGACGGTTCGAGGTGAACCAGAACGGGGCATATTCGCCGTTTCCAAATGCTCCCGCCGTCTCTAAACGGAAGTTCACCTCCTTGCTGTCCTGTGCAAATGAATGCTGAATGGAAACGGAAAGGAAGAGAGGAAAGAGCAGCAATGCCAAATTCCGGTATTTTATCTTATCCATAATCAATCTGTTTCGGAATCCAGTATGTCAATACATTTTTTCAGGCTGTCGGTCCAGTATGGAACCGGACGGCCGAAGGTTTTTCTGTATTTGGTCTTATCCAGCACAGAATAGTTGGGACGATGCACCTTGCTTGGAAATTCGTCAGAATGGCAAGGCGATATGGTGCATGCCTCATTTCCGCTCATACGTGCTATTGCGACCGCGAAATCATACCAACTGCACACTCCTTCATTACTGTAATGATAAATCCCTTCCTTTCCACGGGAGCGGTCATTCTCCACAATGTCGTAGATAGCCGAAGCAAGGTCAGCGGCGCACGTGGGCGATCCCACCTGGTCAAACACCACGTTAAGCGACTCCCTTTCAGATGTCAGCCTCCGCATGGTCTTCACAAAATTATTCCCGTATGGACTGTATAGCCATGCTGTACGGAACATAATATAACGGCATCCACTCTCCGTGACAGCCTTTTCGCCCGCCAGCTTGGTCCTCCCGTATGCACCGAGAGGCGATGTGGGCTGCCCCTCTGTATATGGAATACATCCATTACCCTGGAACACATAATCAGTGGAAATGTGGATAAGCAGCGCATTCCTTGCGGCAGCCACTCCAGCCAGGATTCCAGGGGCTACGGCATTTATCAGGAATGCTGTATCCTCGTCATCCTCAGCCTTATCTACATTCGTATATGCGGCACAGTTCACTATGCAGTCAACGGACCACTCAGAGCATGCGCGTTCCACCGCCTCCCTGTCAGTAATATCCAGCCTGAACGTTTCCAACCCTTCAGGCATAACGACATCGGTAAAAAACCACCTGTGGGCCGACCCTTTGGAGAGACTGCGCATCTCGCGCCCCAACTGTCCGTTGCTTCCTGTAACAAGAATATTCATGGTCAATATATGAACGGTGAATCAAAATCACGGAACAGCGGATGACAGGAGTCCTTCTCGCTGAGCACCACATCCTCAAGCGGCAGCTTCCAGTCTATAGCCAGATCCGGATCATTCCAGGCTATGGCTCCCTCGCTTGACGGAGCGTAGTAGTTGTCGCACTTGTACTGGAAAATCACGTCATCGCTCAATACCGAAAAACCATGAGCCATTCCACGTGGCAGGAACAGCGTCCTGTGGTTTTCGGCCGACAACTCCACACATACACTGCGTCCGTATGTGGGAGAGCCTTTCCTTATATCCACCGCAACATCAAGCACCTTTCCTGTGGCCACCCTTACCAGCTTGCTCTGAGCAAAAGGCGGTTTCTGGAAATGAAGCCCGCGAAGCACTCCGTAACGGCTGCGGCTCTCGTTGTCCTGTACAAACACTATCCCTCCATCGCCCGGATACTGTGGACTTCTACCGCCATCGGCCGATGCATATATTACCTTAGAGGCCACACCTGCATCGAACTCCCTCTGAGAAAACGATTCGAAGAAATATCCGCGTGAATCGCCGAACACCTTTGGCTCCAGTATCATCACCCCGGGAATATCTGTCTCAATAAAAACCATCCTGCTGTTGTCTTAATAATCCCCAAAGATAACACAATAGCTTCACACCACAAAAAAAAGCGGCAACCCTGAAACAAGGTTGCCGCTCCTGATTCCTGTAAGATCAGGCGTTTGTCCTCTTTTCGCGGATACGGGCCTTCTTACCTGTGAGATTACGCAGATAATAGAGCTTGGCACGACGGACCTTACCTATCTTGTTGACCTCGATGTTGTCAATAGCAGGTGAGCTGATGGGGAAGATTCTCTCCACACCCACTGTTCCTGACATCTTGCGGACAGTGAAACGACGGTTGTCACCATGACCGCTGATCTTGATTACTACACCGCGGTAGAGCTGAACACGCTCCTTGTTACCTTCTACAATACGATAAGCTACAGTTACTGTATCACCTGACTTGAAAGCGGGGAACTTACCCTCCTTACCTGTAGCAAATGCCTCCTCGGCAATCTTGATTAAATCCATTTCTCTTCAAAATGTAGGTTTCTGATAGCCCAATGCGACATATCGAGTTACTCTTCCTTGACAGCGATCGCATTTAGCGGCGCAAAGATATATCTTTTTGCCGATTAAACAAAAAAAAGATTATTCAAAATACAAGGTCAATACAATCATGCGGCTGTTAGCCTTCTCAAGTGAGTTGGAAAATTTAAGCAGAGACTCATCCTTGAGGTCAGTCCTGTTCCTGACAAGAATATCATTGAGTCCGAAACAGAACTTCAGTTCCGGTATCATCTTGAAGAAAGGATAATAGAGATCTACACCCATACCCACTTCAAAGAACATATCCCCCTTCTTTATGAGCAGTTCTCGCCCTTTCTTGACAGTAATATCGGCTGTGGGAGCCAAGCCTGTCACGAAATAGGGACGGTAGTTGTTATATCGGAGACCGCTTATCTTCAGGTCAACGGGAAAGCTCAGGAGTGTTGACTTCACGAACTGCTCCTGCGTCCTGCCCGAATACTGTTCCCGGAACACCACTTTCCTGTCACCGAAATGCATAGTGGGAATCAACCTGAGTGAAAGGTGTTCAGTGGCCTTTATCTCACCCAGGATACCCACGCTGAACCCCGGAATATACTCAGGCACATCGGCAAACCATTGCTCAGGAGTACCTTCGCTGCTTATTGAGTAAGTGCCGTTGTTTGCAAGCCACATATCCTGCACGTGCAGTCCCACCAGAAAACCGTAATGCCACACCCTGTCATCCAGGAACGGACGATTCTGGATCTTTCTCTCCTGAGCATGCAGGCTGCCGCACTGCAATAAAGCAGCGAGCACTACAAAAGTCAGGAACAATATTTGCGCTGTCACTCTCCTCACAGGATAAATAACGTAACAGCAGTTGATATATTGCACCGCACTGACAGCATACTTTTCATAAAAACAGAGCCCCACTTTTTGGAGGATTGAATAAAAACACTACTTTTGCACCCACAAAACAAACCAAAACGAACAAAAACTATGGCATACGTTATCAGTGACGATTGCATCGCATGCGGAACCTGCATCGATGAATGTCCGTCTGAGGCTATCTCCGAGGGCGACAAGTACTCCATCAACCCTGACCTGTGTGTAGATTGCGGCACTTGCGCCAGCGTCTGCCCGTCAGAGGCCATCCACCCGGGAGAATAAAAATCCTGACAAAACCAAAAAAGAGGGTTCCCAAGAAACAGGAATCCTCTTTTTGTTTTCCTTAAGGGAAAATCATACTCCCCAGTTAGGGCGCAAAATTTCCCTAACTGGGGAGTAAAGAATAGCTCTATAAGTACAGTCTTATTTCAGGTTTGCAAGAGCCTCCTTTACGCGACGAAAAGCTTCAACAATTTTCTCCTCGCTGGTGGCATAGCTGAAACGTATGCACTCAGGTGAGCCGAATGCCGTACCGCCCACAGTAGCCACATGACCCACCTCAAGCAAATACATAGCCAGATCCTCAGCGCTGTTAATAACCTTGTCGCCATAACGCTTTCCGAAATAGTAATCACACTTGGGGAAGAGGTAGAATGCACCCTGAGGGTTGTTCACCTCAAAGCCCGGGACCTCCTTAGCCAGAGATACTATCAGGTCACGACGCCTCTGGAACACCTGACGCATTTTCTCCACATCATCCTGCGGGCCGTCAAATGCCACCTGAGCGGCCTTCTGAGCCACCGAGCAGGTACCGCTGGTATATTGGCCCTGAAGCTTGTTGCAAGCCTTCACAAGCCATTCAGGACCTGCCATGAAACCTATACGCCATCCGGTCATTGCATATGCCTTGGATACACCGTTTATCACAGCAATACGGTCCTTGTCAACGAACTGTGCCAGGCTCTGATGTCCCCCTATAAAGTTGATATGCTCATATATCTCATCTGATACAATGAATACATCAGGATACTTGTTAAGAACCTTACCTATTGACTCAAGCTCCTCCTTACTGTAAACAGAGCCTGTTGGGTTTGAGGGTGAACAGATCATCATAGCCTTGGTCTTGGGAGTAATGGCGGCCTCAATCTGAGCGGTGGTAACCTTGAAGTCCTGATCAATACCGGCCTTGATGACAACGGGAACGCCTCCGGCCAGTTTGACCATCTCAGGATAGCTCACCCAGCAGGGCGACGGCAGCAGTACCTCGTCACCAGGATTCACAATAGCCATGATGACATTACAGAGTGACTGCTTGGCACCCGTTGAAACCAGAATCTCAGTGGGAGCGTAATCAAGATTGTTCTCGCGTTTCAGCTTGTCGCTGCAGGCCTTCCTGAGCCACATATAGCCCGGCACAGGCGAATATTTCGAATAGTTGGCCTCCACAGCCTCTATAGCAGCCTTCTTCACATAATCCGGAGTGTTGAAGTCCGGTTCGCCCACACTCATGTTCACCACATCGACACCTTGTGCCGACAGTTCATTACTCTTCTGCATCATAGCGAAAGTAGCCGATGCCGCAAGTCTTGAAACACGATCAGAAATCTGTCCCATCATCTTATCTTTTTTTGTTTTTTGAATATTCCGTCAATCTCTCCGCTGCCTTTGTCACTTCGGCCATCTGACGCTTTATCTTGCGTGTGAACAGCCAGGCCCTGAGGTAGAACAGCAACCCTAAGGGAAACACGATTCCCACCATTCTGTTAGCCCATTCCTTGCCGAAGGGGCTCTTTATTCCGTGGACCGGTATAATGGGAAAACCGTTAAGAATGTCAAGGACTACACGGTCGCGACTGTTTCCCAAATCGGCCACCAGTTCCTCCAAACCGCTGTTCATCTCCTCCAATCCGGCCGTATCCACACCATTGAAGAAAAGCCCCGAATAGTCAGGCAGTCTGTTGAGCAGTCCGGAAGAGCTGAGCGAAACGGCATCGGTCCTGACACGCTCCAGCAGCCCTTTACAATGGTTTATGTCAACATCCTCTATCACCACATCCTTCCGCACAATATTCCTCTTCTGCCTGGAGCCGAACCAGTACCTGAAGAATTCCGTCACTACATCCATCTGGAACAGTGTCGAATCCTTGTTGGCCTTCACCGTAAAGAACACACTCAATGGAGCAAGCACCATTGTACTTAGCCAGCACCCCACTATACTCCATTCCCCCTCGCGGTACATCTTCTCGCCGGACACCTGGGTAATATAATACAGGATGAACGTCATAACCGATATTATGACCGGTACGCCCAGTCCTCCCTTACGTATTATGGCACCAAGCGGAGCACCTATAAAGAAGAATATCAGCACTGAAAGCGAAAGAGACAGTTTTTTCATCCACTGTATCCAGTGCTTTCTTATACTCCTGTCCTGGTCAAACATAGAGCGTCCCTTTATGTTCAGCTCACTCTGCTGTCCCTGTATCTTGGTACGCATGGAGTTGCGTATATCAAGCTGGGTGGCACGACTGGCCACAGCGAAAGCGCTGTCGGCGCTTATCACCTTTGATGTCATCTCCTCGTATTTTACCGAGTCCGCCTTGGTAAGACGATAAGTGCCCAAAGCCTGCCTGTATTCAGCAAGATTACCCACGCCTATGCTGTCCTGCAATGCCGACAACGAATCTATGGAGAACCTGATCTGTGACATGTTCTTACTGCCTGCCTGTGAAGACATTATCCCCGCTCCGAACTCCTGGAAATCCGAGTCGAACTCAATCAGGATATGCTTCTCCCTGAACGACTCCCTGCGGTAAGGCTTACCCTTGCTGTCCACATCCTTGTCCTGGCTGAACTGTTCCCCGCTGTAAAGGTGCATATAGAGAAACTGCTTGTCGGCTGTGGTCTCCAGTATCGCTGAGTCCGACACTATCACACTCAGATTCTCATACCCTTCACTCAGGTCATAAATAATCACGTTGCTCAGCACACCCGTTTCAGGGTCCTTGTGCTTAGCGTACATATTGTAACCCGGTATCAGTCCATAGAACACACCCTCAGGTATCTCCAATTCAGGGTTCTTGTGCATAATGGAATAACCCAACGCGCTGAATTTGGCCGAAGCCTTGGGACCCACCACATTCTGGAAGTAGAAAGACATTACAGCCAGAAAACAGCAGAAGACAGTAAGAGGCCTCATGATACGCAAAAGTGAAATACCGGCCGTCTTCATAGCCAGCAGCTCAAGCCTTTCACCGAAATTACCGAAAGTAATCAGCGACGCCATCAGCACTCCAAGCGGAAGAGCTTCCGGCACCAGCATGATTGACGAGAGATAGAAGAACCTGGCCAGCACGCCCAGCGTGAACCCCTTACCCACCAGATCTTCCACCCAGCGCCAAAGGATGTTCATTAGCAGGACAAAAAGGCAGATAAAGAATGCCGCCGCAAAAAGCAGCAGAAAACTCTTCAAAATGAATATGTCAAGCCTTTTGGGTTTCATACCTTGCAACAGCACGCCGAACCAAGTTGCAAAGGTAGTGTAAAATCAGGAAAAACCGTGAAAAAGGAGCTGTTTTGATTTATAAACCGCAACGCCTTAGAGCTTCAATGGAAGAGTCCCACAGACTCTTCACATCCTCCTCGGAGCCGTGCTCGCCAAAATCCGTAATCTCAAGCGAGTAGTTTGAAGTAAGGTCATTCTTAAGGATACGCATCTCGAAGAATGTTCCGGGAGCCTCGTCGGTCCAGCGGAAACGCACGTATGTATTCTGGCGGCAGTTTATCAGTTCCGCCTCGCGAACCTCGCTCTTCCCCCAGCTGAAACCGTATTTCCTGCCCGAGACATTCACTCCGTCGGCAAACCAGGCCGAGAGTCCCGGTCCGGTGGCAATAGCTTCCCATATCATTGGTACAGACTGTGAACTCAGCTCATACTCGAAAACATACTTAATCATATCTGTAGCCATAAGCGTATTCATTTTTGCGGCAGAGTCAAGCAAACGTCATTGCCGTTCCGCCCAAGTCAGTATTGCAAAGAAAAATTAAAAAAAGGTATTATGCAAGCAAAATCCCATTATTCTTATTTCAATTTGTTAACATTACGCGGAAATTGCTATTATTCAAAAACAACAAAAATATCTGCATGAATATGTTGGACAATCCAAAAAAGGATTATACCTTTGCACCCGCTTAAGGTATTAGCCTGATGGCGGGATAGCTCAGCTGGTTAGAGCGCATGATTCATAATCATGAGGTCCCCGGTTCAATCCCGGGTCCCGCTACGAAAGGACGAAGGAGAGAAGTGTTGACTTCTCTCCTTCGCTTTTTCGCCACAGTATCTCATCTTTCTAATGGAACGTAAACCTTGCGAATCCTGCCGTCCGGCATACGGATGATGTGGAAGCCGGGAACTTCCGGGGCCACCAGCCGTCCGTCTATTCCATAGTGAATTTCATTGAGCTTTGACTCTGAGGCTGCAGAAATACCCGTAGGGTTAAACCCGGACAACTGTTTGAACTGGCTCCATATTTCGGATTTCATGTAATCATCAAGTGCCCCTTCAGGAACAATCAATTCTGCTTCTGAATATACATTGTCATCGAATATTTCGGATAACATTATATGTCTTATACTGTCGGAAACTATTTGTTCCCGTTCTTGCGTGAAAAGTTCCAAATCCGAATATACATCCTCAACGGCTGAGGGATCCGTCACACTGACAAGTTCCAGGGAGATACAGTCTATCACGACTTCTCCTGAATATAAATTACGGTTACTGTTAGTCACGTTGGATTTCACCAATACTGTTACCAGCTGCTTTTCACCAGCCTGTTTCATATCACCGAAATACAAACGGGCAGCATCAAGCGTCATGATGGTATCACCTTCTATCACGTACGTAAACGGCTTCCTGCTGTTTGAAGGCTCCCTTCGCCTGTAATCCTGCTTATTGCCATCCTGGTCCGTATATTTTACTTTCACGGAAAGAAGGGCCGGCTTGACCTCATTACCTTGTTCATAACCTCCAATCTCGGGGAACATAGCATTGGGAACAACTTTCACCTTCACATCATACCATCCGGGAATGGCATAATCAATCTGATATGCTATTTTCCAGTTAAATGCGCCGTCCAGACCGTTGAAATGTGAAGCATAGCCTCCTGATGCACCTTCAATGGGAACTGTACGGTCCAGGAGGGCTAACTGAGACAAGGATGAATCCCAAGCATCAGCCTCGGCTTGGGAAATCAGGGATAATGTATTATTGTATTCCGGAGGCGTATCACATGATATCACTATCCTTTTTATCCCTTCACACTCTCCAAATGTATACTCCTCTATTTCAGGGTTTCCTTCAATATTTACAAGAGTGAGGTAGCTGCAACCGTGAAAAGCTGACTCTCCTATATATTTGACAGTACTCGGAATGGACAGGGACGCCATTCCTTCAATCCAGTTGTCCTGCCAGAAACGCTTGGGAATACTGTCCACATCGGGAGCGAACTGGCATTCCATGCTGCCGGAAGCGTATTCATGAATCTCACTAGGCATGTATCGCATGACATCAAGTCCCTTGCGGAAATAGGTTCTGGTTTCACCGTCCATCATGAAGTGGTTCTTGTAATTTAAGTATCTCAACTTGTCAGCCTTTTCGGCACAAAAATTGTAAGAACCTATAGCGTAGCTCTCCCCGTTCAATAGCAGTTTCTCAGGGTTGTCGATTATCACGCCTTCGGGGATGACTATCTCCTCCAAATCTGTACAACCGTAAATAAAGTAGTCGCCAAGAGTTGTAACGTTATCTGGCAAAACGATTGACCTAAGGCTCTTGCAGCCGGAAAAAGCAAAATTTTTGATGATGCTTACCGAATTGCCGATTTTTATATCCGTAAGGCCACTGCAATTCTCGAAGGCATATTCGCCAATTGTCGTTACATTATCAGGTATTTCAAACTGACCCAAAGAGGAGCATCCATAGAAAGCATAATCGCTGATTGTTTCCACATAGTCCGGTATATCCATATATTCCAGGGAAGAGCACCCATAAAAAGCATATTTGCCAATTGTCTCTAACTGGTCCGGCATTACCAGATTATTAATTGAAGAACAACCGGAGAAAGCAGATTCACCTATGCTTTTTATTGAACCCGGTAACTGGATCTTTTCAATAGAAGAACAGTGGTAGAATATATGATTAGGCAAGGCTGATGCTTTTCCGGCCATGTTTAGTTCTTTCAATGCTGAACATTCGCCCATGCAATATCTTTCCAGATGAATCACACTTTCCGGGATTATCAGCCCTGTCAAATCCAAGCAACGGAAAAAGGCGAATTGGTCAATTCCAACCACTTTATAAACGGTATCTCCCACGGCCACATTCTCAGGAATAACAATTTCTCCATAATATGTAGTTTTGATTTTTGGAAAATCTGGTTGTTCCCAATATGTTAATTCCGGGTAATTAACACATAAATAACTCTTTATTACAACTACACTCTGAGCTGAAACATATAATCCATCTTCATGAATAGTGTAGAATATGCTATCTTTCTCTATATCATATTCATATCCACCATTATCAGTGACCTTGGCATAAGTGCCCAAATTATAGAAAGAAAAGGCCATTAAAGGCAACAACAGTTTTGAAAGGGATCTCATAAGCCAATTAAATTGGAGGAACAAATAACGTATTAATAATTCTATTGGTCACAAATATAGGAAGTTACTTTGATAACATCAATAAATATAAGCAGAGTTTCCTGTATAATTGAAATTCAAGAAATCTTCAGCATTAACTGATAGTTACAACCTCACATGTCAAGCGAACGATTTACCCATTTCTCATCCATCTTGTTTGCCTTCAGGCCTCCGGTAATACTGTTCAGCACCTCATCCAGATCAAAGGTCAGGGAATACTTGTTCATCCTGTACACTTCAAGGTCATTCTTGGAATAGAGATTAACCACTGTTCCGTCGGGATACTCGTAATCGATGTTTATCCAACAGGGACTCCAGCAGTTGTTTTTCATGCTATAGTCATCAGCACCGAACGGGATGTTCGGCATCTCAAGCTCGACATCCATACTGTTTGACGAACTTGTGAGCGTGAATATGTTAGCCTCGTTCTGGACTGCCGCCTCATAACTGTTAACCGTATAGCTGCCATGATAGACATGAACCTTACCCTCTTTGAGGTTCTCGACAGTAACAGCCAGACCGAACATGCAACTGTACAAATTCACGTCAATCGTCATATCCTCATCG
>JAFZKR010000101.1 GCA_017551845.1 Bacteroidaceae bacterium | reverse complement strand
TAGGCTCCACAATTGCTATGGGTGTAAAGCGTGGTATCTTTTCAAATGAGGCAGGCCAGGGAACCGGCGCCATAGTATCCGGTGCGGCCGATGTGGAGTATCCCGCTCAGCAGGGTCTGGCGCAATCATTCTCGGTTTATGTAGATACTCTGTTTGTATGTACGGCAACAGCGCTGATGATTCTCACATCGGGCACCTATAACATTATAGATTCTTCAACCGGCAGTATGCTGCTTGCAAATGCGCCTGAACTGGGCAGCAACTACGCAGGGTTTACCCAGAGTGCGGTCGATACGGTATTCGCAGGTTTTGGCAGCAAATTCGTATCGGTGGCAATGGTATTCTTTGTGTACAGCACCGTTATGGCGTACTATTTTTACTCTGAGTCAAGCATCATTTATCTGTTCAGGGGCAAGAATCAGCGTAGGGAGAAACTTGTGATTCGCATATTCCAGATCCTGATGCTTGTGTTTGTGGTAATAGGCGCTCTGCGTGAAGCCGATGTTGCCTGGCAGTTCGGTGATATAGGCGTAGGCCTCATGGCTTGGTTCACAGTGATTCCCATAATCATACTCTGCCCCAAAGCAATCAAAGCCCTCAAAGACTTCGAAAAACGATAGTACACAATAGGGACGGTTCCTTCTGTGTACAGTCTCATATCGCACAGAACTTTTTTGGGTATCGGTATCGGAAACCATGGCCGCCCGTGGGCATGTGAACGGGAGGGGCCCGCTGCGAAGCAGTGGGAGGGATAGCGCGAAGCGCGTAGTTTCAGATACTGATACCCAATAAAGTTCCCTGGAAAAACTCACTTAGTACACAGAAGGAACCGTCCCTATTGTGTACTTAGAGGCGCTCGCCGCAGTGCTTGCAGTAGTTGGCGTTGAGGTCAGTCTTTTCGTTGCAGCGAGGGCATCGGCCGTTCTTTCCTTTCTTTTGTGTGGTGTCAATCATTGTGGCCGATACAATACCGGTGGGAACAGCTATGATGGTGTAACCCAGTATCATTACTATTCCTGACAGGAACTTGCCAAAGGCGGTCACAGGAGTGATGTCGCCGTAACCAACGGTAGTAAGCGTCACAATGGCCCAGTATATGCTGGTGGGAATGCTTGTGAACAGAGTGCCGGGAGTACCGCTTTCAACTATGTACATTATGGTACCCAGAATGCATACCAGCACCACCACAAACATGAAATAAACCAGTATCTTGACAAGACTCTTGCGTATGCTCTCAAGCAGCAGATACCCCTCGTTCAGGAATGCGAACAGCTTGAGTACCCTGAATATGCGGAACAGACGGAAAGTTCGCATGAGTGCCAGGTATCTCAACGGCGGGAAGAAGATGCTGAGCAGCTGTGGCAGAGTAGCCGTCAGGTCAATAATGCCGAAGAAACTGAGTACGTACTCACGCTTGACAGGTGAGCAATATACCCTGAGCACATATTCAATTGCGAACAGAATGCTCAGAACATATTCAAGGACAATGATGGAAGCTTTAAGGATTCCTATACCGTTCAACTCCATGTTGACCAGCGCATGGAACGAGAAATCGTCAACCTTAAGTACGCTTTCCAGAGACGCTATGACTATACACAGCGCTATGGCTATCATTATGATCAGGTCAACAGGTTTGGAGAGCCGATCTGTACCTTCAAACAGTATCCTGTAGAGCCTCTCCTTGTCCTTGATTATGGCTATCAGTTTTTTCATTTAAATGGATCTGGGGAACCGGGTTTCCAGGTACAGCCGCCTGCCAGTATGGGGTAAACCACCGATGGGAAGCAAAGGCTCTGGTATATTGTGAACTCGTTGTTCTGATAGTTATCCAGAATATCTATATAGGCACGCTCACGGGGAGTCGTGTTACGGCTAATGGCCGGATAGCTGGGATAGTTGCGCACATAGTTGCCGGCACCGAATACCAGTATTCCAGGGCGAGGACCCCAACCCTGCTCAATGGTATATGCTGACTCGCGGTCATGCGGCCAGTGTACCTGGTTGAATCCGAGTGTGGTCATGTAGCATTTGCCGAGCGGGTTCAGTCCCAGTGCATAGTCCATCATCTGGCTTACTACGTCTATATATTCCTGCTTGCCGGTGAGCTTCCACATGAGCACGATGGGGAATGTGTATTGGCCCTGTGCCACGTTGCTGCCCCACCAGTTCACGTTCATCGGTGTGCCGTTGGGGTAAGCGTTCTCGGTGAATGCTGCCATCTGCTTATCAACAGTAGCCTGCAGAGCATCCTTGAAGGCCTTAACGGTGGCTGGATCGGTCTTGGAGGCAGGAGCCAGTATATAGCTGAAGAAATATGATGTCAGCCAGCCGCGCTCTGCGAAAATCTCGGACCCTTGGTTATAGGTGGTCGTTATCTGCTGTGCATCCTGTGCATGAGCCTTGATGTATTCGTGACTTTCAGCATTGCCGGTCATCAGGTATTTCTCAACATTGTAGTACATCTGGAATGTGGCGGGCATCTCACGGTTGCGCTCTGCGTATGATTTTACTGATGCATTATATGCCAGCTCTGCGCGGCTTGCATACTCCTTGCTCTTGGCGGCATCATACGGCTGGATTATGCGGGCAAAGTGGTAGAACAGCCCCGATGCCCAGGCCGATGTCCTCGGGTCAAGAGTCTCGGAACCGAACAGGTGGTCCTCCTGGTCGTATGTGGTGAAGGGGGAGTAGCCGTTGGTCTCGGTACCCCAAGGAATCTGGCCGTCCTCCTCCTGGAAGTATTTCCAGAACATGGTGCCCCATTCGGCCTCATCAAGGATATCGGGTATTCCGTTGCCCTTACCTAAAATGTTGAACTGCTCGTCAAACTTGTCAGGGATGTTGAACTGGTCATCGGTGAAGAGTTCAGGGAAAGCCTCGTATGTGGTGAGCAGGGTGCTCGGCACATCCATGTGATAGGTACGACGGTCAGCATCGCCTGCATCATGGTAGCCGCCCCAAGCCTGGATGGTGGGCTCTGTGCCCTTGACTACGAGGCGGGCCTCACCTATGCGGTCGTAGGTCTGGTAGATGGTCTCGTGGCAGCGCTTGGTGCGGTAACTGAAATCAGAGTATGGCTCCACAATCTGTATTCCGCAACGCTGGTTGAACAGGGAGCGGAAACTTATGTAGGAGAGTTTCTGAGAGAAATCACCTCCCACGCCGAAGGGGTAGGATGAGCCGTAGCCTTTCACTACAATGCGGTAAGGTCCGCCTTCCGGAACATCGGACAGGTCTATGCGATATACGAAGTCGCCCGATGAACGGTCCTCACCAATCTCAGTAAGCTTTCCGGAACTTATCTTCTTGCCTAATTTTGCCTTACGGGTAAGTGTTTTGCCACTTACTCCACTGTCCTTCACTTTATATATGGTGTATTCGGGAAGTGCACCCTCAATCTTACGTATGCCGCCGTCGCCCACATAGATGGCCAGATTGGCAAAACGCTTGGTGGACAGCGCGCTGTAAGCCACCTGGTTGGTTTTGATGGCTTCACAATAGACATTCTTGTCCTTGAAACGGAAACTGTAATTGCCGTAAGGGGTCTCAATCTTGTATTTCTTGCCGTTCTTGAGAGTGGGGACTGTCAGATAGACGAAGTGGTCGCACTTGACGGCCGGTGCAGCTACACGGTTCACGCTTAGTGCCGGTTTGCCGTTCACTTTCCATTGGGTAGAATCGGATATGTCGATTTCATTTACGTCGAGTTGGTCACTCACCCAAAAGAGTTCAATCACATTGTCGGCAGCTGTACGGATCTCCTGTATCTTCAGCTCCGCTCTGGCCGAAACTGACAGCATAAGTGCTGCCGCTCCAATTAATAAAGCTTTCATGAGAATTTTGTTTGTTTAGTGAACGCAAAGTAAATGTTTTTTGTAATGAATGTCAAACAGCGGTTCAATTATTTTGTGCGGCAGAGTGAATCAGAACATAATTTATCTATTCCGTAGGAACAACGATGAAATCCGGCCGCAGGGTGCGGTTGGGATGCAGGTCGTAACCGGTCATGCGGGTCACATTTCCCCGTTTCTGCAGATGCAGCGTTACGGCCAGACCTTGGTCCGTGCGGGGTGCGCTCATATTTGAAATGTAGTTTCCAAGAGACCATACGGTCAGGTGTTCCGATGCGTGTCCGTAATAGTCAGGAATGGTGCGGACCGGTTGTACTACATGCGGATGTCCACCTATTATATGATCCACGCCATGGGCGTATAGCCACTCTTCCAGCTCCTGTTGGGAATCATCGGGCTCAGTCATGTATTCTGTTCCCCAGTGCATGCAGGCTATTATGCAGTCCGCCCTGAGCTGACGGGCACGGATTATGTCGGATTTGATGGTGGCGGTATCAATAAAGTTTACAATACATGGCTCGGGAACCGGTATTCCGTTAGTGTCGTATGTGTAATTGAGCAGGGCTATCCTCATGTCCTTTCTCTCCAATATGTAAGGGTAGAGCGAATCCCTTTCTGCCTGGTTGCGGTATGTGCCGAGGTGTCCTATTCCCAAGCTGTCCAGAGTGGATATAGTGCGTCTCAGACCACGTGCTCCACGGTCCATGCAGTGGTTGTTGGCTGTCAGGAAAATAGTGAATCCCGCATCCCGGACAGCATTGGCCAGTTCGTCAGGTGAGCAGAAATTGGGATAGCCGGAGTAGGGACTTCCTCCAAGTGTGGTCTCGAAATTGCAGATAGCCACGTCGGCGGTCTCTATCTGTGGTTTGACCTTGCTGAAACAGCTGTCGTAACGGTATGATCCGTCTTTTGTGCGGGCTGCTTTCAGCTGAGCCTCGTGCTGCATTATGTCACCTGCAAAATATATTGACAGATTCTTGGTTATTATCTGTGAATGGGCAATCGGAAAAACTGCAGTCAGCAGGCATGAAAGAGCAAACCGCACAGAGGTTAGTCCATGCGGCTTGAATCTGTTTGTCCTGCCAGCAGAGTGTGCCATCACAGGTCTATTTATAGATTGCTTTCTGACCGGCAAGCAGAGTATTGTTCATGAGCGAGCAGATGGTCATCGGTCCCACACCGCCGGGTACGGGGGTAATGAAGCTGCACTTGGGGGCCACCTCGTCAAACTGGACATCGCCGCACAGACGGAATCCGTTCTTCTTGCTTGCATCGGGAACTCTGGTAGTGCCTACGTCAATTACTACGGCCCCCTCCTTGACCATATCGGCTTTCAGGAATCCAGGCTGGCCCATAGCGGCGATAATTATGTCGGCTTGCCGGCATTCCTCGTTTATGTTCCTGGTGTGGCTGTGGCATACGGTCACCGTGCAGTCTCCGGGAGTGGATTTCTGCATGAGCAGAGTGGCCATAGGCTTGCCCACGATATTGCTGCGGCCAAGAATAACGCATTTTTTGCCGCGTGTATCTATCCCGTATCGGCGCAGCAGTTCCAGAATCCCGTTTGGGGTGGCCGAAATGAAACAGGGCAGACCTATGCTCATGCGTCCCACATTGATGGGGTGGAATCCGTCCACATCCTTGCGGTAGTCTATGGCTTCAATCACATGCTGTTCATTGATGTGTTTGGGGAGGGGAAGCTGCACTATGAATCCGTCCACATCGGGATCATTGTTGAGTTCCGCCACCTTGTCGAGAAGCTGTTGTTCGGTAATGTCGCTTTCAAACCTGATGAGTGTGGATTTGAACCCGCATACGGCGCAGGCCTTGACCTTGGCTGCCACGTATGTCTCGCTGCCTCCGTCATGTCCCACAAGTATTGCCGCCAAGTGCGGACGTTTCATCCCTTTCTCCACCATTGCGGCCACCTGAGCTGCAATCTCCTGTTTAACCTGTTCGGCAACAGCCTTTCCGTCTATTAACTGCATCTTTATGAAGTGTGTTTATCTTTTCATCATGAAATTGGGCATCTTGGTTCCAGCCACGTTTTTCATCATCTTGCGGGTCTGCTCGAACTGTTTGAGCATGCGGTTCACCTCCTGAAGCGGTACTCCACTGCCTTTGGCAATACGGTTGCGGCGTGACTGGCTCTTGTCCAGAAGCTCCGGGTTGCTGCGCTCCTTAGGGGTCATGGAGTGTATCATGGCTTCTATTCCCTTGAAAGCGTCATCGCTTATGTCAATGTCCTTCAGAGCCTTGCCTACACCCGGTATCATACCCATCAGGTCTTTCATGCTGCCCATCTTCTTTATCTGGCCTATCTGCTCCAGAAAGTCGTTGAAATCGAACTTGCCCTTGCCCATCTTTTTCTGGAGACGCTTGGCCTGTTCCTCATCGAACTGTTCCTGAGCACGCTCCACGAACGATACAATATCGCCCATACCTAAGATGCGGTCCGCCATGCGGTCCGGATGGAACACGTCGAATGCATCCATCTTCTCGCCGGTACCCACGAACTTGATGGGTTTGTCAACCACCGTACGTATGCTAAGTGCGGCACCGCCACGTGTATCACCGTCCAGTTTGGTCAGGATGACACCACTGAAATCCAGACGTTCATTGAACTCCTTGGCGGTGTTAACGGCATCCTGTCCGGTCATGGAGTCAACCACGAACAGTATCTCGTTCGGATTTACGGTTTCTTTGATGGCGGTTATCTCCTGCATCATCATCTCGTCAATGGCCAGACGGCCGGCGGTATCGATGATAACTACGTCATAACCCTTGGCACGTGCCTCCTTGATAGCGTTCTGAGCTATTTCAACAGGTTTGTTGTTACCGGGCTCAGTATATACGGTTACTCCAATCTGCTCGCCAAGAACTTTCAACTGGTCGATGGCTGCGGGACGATAGACGTCGCAGGCTGCCAGGAGAGGCTTCTTGGCACGTTTCGTCTTGAGCAGATTTGCCAGCTTGGCACTGAAGGTGGTTTTACCGGATCCTTGCAGACCGGCCATCAGGATAACTGCGGGATGACCCTTAATGTCGATATCTACAGCCTGACCGCCCATGAGTGCAGCCAGTTCGTCATGCACCACCTTTACCATCAGCTGGCCGGGACGGACCGACGTAAGCACGTTCATGCCCAAGGCTTTCTCCTTTACTGTATCGGTGAACTGCTTGGCTACCTTGTAGTTCACATCGGCATCGAGGAGGGCCTTTCGTACGTCCTTAAGGGTTTCGGCCACATTCACCTCAGTGATCTTGCCTTCACCTTTCAGTATCTTAAGAGACCTTTCAAGTCTTTCAGAGAGATTTTCAAACATACTATTCCTATTTCAAGGCGCGAAATTCATAAAAAAACGCAAAGGAGCGATGCATTCGGGACGGTTCATTCCGTGGACATTTTGAAAAAACGTCCACGGAAGGAACCGTC
>JAFZKR010000100.1 GCA_017551845.1 Bacteroidaceae bacterium | reverse complement strand
TTTCTATATCTTTGCACCATAATAAAACAAAAATAAGGACGGAATATGAAGAAAACATTATTCTTTCTCGCAGCTTTGCTGCCTCTGGGCCTCTGCGCTCAAGAGGAGTCCGCATGGACACATGAGGGTCTTACAGGTCTGAATTTCTCACAGACATCGTTCACCAACTGGAGCGAGGGCGGTGAGAACTCAATGGCCGGTAACGTCTACTTTAACGGTTCTCTCAACTACAAGGAGGGTAAGAATGCCTGGGACAACGCCCTTAGCGCAAACTACGGCATGAACTATACTGACGCAACACAGTGGCGCAAGAACATCGACAATCTGAACTTCTCATCAAAGTTCGGCCGTCAGATCACTGAGAAACTGTACTATGCTGCCCTGTTTGATTTCAAAACTCAGATGGGTTACGGATATCAGTACAACGACTCAACTCGTGAGGTTATCTCCAAGTTCCTGACCCCGGGTTACCTGAACCTTTCGGTCGGTCTTGACTACAAGCCCAATGACCACATCAGCCTCTACTACTCACCCGTAGCAGGTAAGATGACACTCACAAACGATACCACATTCTCGGTTCGTTACGGCGTTGAGGCCGGTCAGAAGTCACGCTTTGAGCTCGGTTCCAGTTTCAAGGGCACAGTAAACTACAGCCTTCTTGATGACAAACTCACAGTCAAGTCCGTGCTCGACCTCTTCACCGCATACAACGAGTCATTCGGCAATATCGACGTAAACTGGGATGTTCTTGTAGGTCTGAATGTTACCAGCCTGCTCACCGTCACCTTCCAGTCTACCCTGAAGTATGACGATGACATCAAGTACATTGATGCCGATGGCGGCGTACACGGTGCACGCACCCAGTTCAAGGAGATACTCGGTGTCGGTCTGAGTTACAAGTTCTGATACTCTCTTTGAAGGCAGGCAGTCATGTGGTTGGCATTCGCGCTTGTATCGGCCCTCTTTCTGGGACTGTATGACGTAGCCAAGAAGCAATCACTCAAGGAGAACGCGGTCATTCCGGTTCTCTGGTTCAACACCCTGTTCTGCTCACTTTTAATGCTGCCGTTCACGCTCCTGTCAGCCACGACAGGCGTGCTGGACGGCAGCATTTTCTATGTCCCCACAGCCGGCTGGGAATTGCACCGCCTGCTCATGCTCAAGGCGTTCATCGTACTTGGGTCCTGGATTTTCGGCTATTTTGGCATGAAACACCTGCCCATAACACTGTTTGGGCCGATAAACGCGACCCGCCCCATTATCGTGCTACTGGGCGGTCTCCTGCTGTTTGGCGAGCGCCTCAACCTGTACCAGTGGATTGGTGTAATCATTGCCGTGATCTCATTCTACATGCTCAGCGTGAGCGGCAAGAAGGAGGGCATCAGTTTCGGCCACAACAAATGGGTGTTCTGCGTAATCATGGCTACAATCCTTGGTGCCGTCAGCGCCCTGTTTGATAAATACCTGCTGGGGCGATTCAACAACATGTTCGTGCAGGCCTGGAGCAACTTCTATCAGTTGGCTCTGATGACGGTAATCCTGTTCACCCTATGGTGGCCCACCCGCCAGCGCACCACCCCCTTCCAATGGAAGTGGCCCATCATCTTCATAGCCGTCTTCCTGACCCTGGCCGATTACGCCTACTTTGTCTCCCTGGCCCAAAGCGCCTCCATGGTCTCCATAGTCTCCATGATCCGCCGCTCCAGCGTCATCGTAAGCTTCCTCTGCGGCGCCCTCCTCTTCCACGAAAAGAACCTCAAGAGCAAGGTCATCGACCTCCTCCTTGTCCTCCTCGGCCTCTTCTTCCTTCTCATCGGCTCATTACAATAGCTTTTTGCAGATTCTAAGCTCCGCCGTACTATCCCATTATGGGACGCAACGTTCCGTGGCTACTCCAGCCCTTTCCGGACCCTAAACGTCGAACTCCTCCTTATAGTCCCCTGCGGGGCCTAACGTTTGTCAGACATGCGCCGTTCTTAACGGGATCCTCCAAGGGCTTCCGCTTAACGCCACTGCACTGATGGTCCCACAATGGGATAGTACGGCTCCTGCAAATAGAATCTGCTGCTCGTTTTTCTGGTTTTTCTTTATATTTGTACGTCAAAACAATGTTTATGAGAAGGTTTGTTCCAATTTTTGCCATTATTGCTCTTATCGTTGGATTTGTGTCATGCGAGAGGAGTGAACTCTTAGTTAAGACTCCGGTTATTACAACTCTAAGCACCGAGTATGGTCCGTATTATACTGTTACTCTTTCCGGTAAGATGAGCGGACTTGATGCTGTTGCTCTTGATTTCCAGTGCGGATTTGAATACTCAACTGATGATGCTTTCAGCAAGGAGAACACTCGTACAACGGTTGCCGCAAGAGATTATTCGGAAGATACATTCTCGTCAACGATTGAGGACATCATACCGGGACAGAAGTATTATTACAGGGCATACTACATCAACCAAATGTATGCTTACTATGGTGAAGTTAAAGAGTTTGCAACTAAGTATTGGGATGGCCCTCAGGTCGTTGATCTGGGACTCAGTGTCATGTGGGCCGATATGAACATCGATGCTTACAGGCCATGGGAAAAAGGTAATCTTTATGCATGGGGTGAGATTGAGCCCAAAGAATCATACTTGTGGAACTCATACAAGTTCTATCATGAAGGAACAAGCAAACTGACCAAATACTGTAACGATGAAATCTACGGCTATGAAGGATTCACAGACAACCTCACTACTCTTGAGCCCGAAGATGATGTAGCAAACATAAGATGGGGTTATGGTTGGCGCATGCCATCAGAGGATGAATTCAGAGAACTAATGGATACCACAAATTGCTCATGGACCTACACCACCATGCACGGCCAGACCGGCTATAAGGTCCAGAGCATAAAGAACGGAAGTATGATTTTTCTCCCCGATGCAAGTGACAGTCACGGCTGCGAGGGAGGTCTTTACTGGTGCAGCAACATTGACACTACTTGTGCACCCGGTGCTCCCCACCTCTACTTCAACAAGCAAAGAAACACTATTTGCATTAGTGTCTACACCCGCGAATACGGCCTCACCATCCGTCCCGTCTGCAAATAATGTGATGCTCATTTTATGCTTT
>JAFZKR010000099.1 GCA_017551845.1 Bacteroidaceae bacterium | reverse complement strand
GCCCATATTTCGCCTTCACGGGAAGGGTTCTTGGCCAGGGCGTTCAGCTTGTCCAGATACTTGAGCCTCTGCTCATACACTTGCATAAGTTCATTCGAATACTGCTCCTTCTTTGCAGCATCAGTTTCGTCCTTATAAAGTGCACGCAGTATTTTCACGCCGTTGGTATAGGTGGCGTTCTGTGCAAGAGGACTGTCGTTGAACACAGCCTTCCAGCCATTCTCATAAGCGTCCTTGTAGTTCTCGGTCTTAATGTACTCGGTATAGATGCTTATGTTTTTAAGGCACTCGATACTATCCTGACCTTGTCCGTAGCGAGAACCGTCTTCAACGCCCTTTTGGGCATAGCCTCCCATTGCCATAATCAATGCAAGGGTTAAGAGTCCAAACTTTTTCATAATTCACATTTAATTATTTGACTTTTCTATTACCTATTTAAATATACAGAAATACGGTTCATGTTAAAAATCTGTATCAGTCAGCCTGAATCTTCATGAACCAACGTTCCATGAACGTAACTCCAATGTTGAGCCGGAAATAATTCTCAGTTATCATTCCTCCGCTACCGGGCTGAACCCTCACGAACTGCCCGGAAACATGTAACATGGAACGGCTGTCATAAGAGAAAGCGAAAGGAATAGAGATTCCGGCACTCAATGAATATTCCGAAGGCCCATCCTTACCGTCTATACCGTAGTACGGTTGTCTGTATGAGATTCCGGCACGATATGTACTGTGTCGCAGCAACCGTTTGTCCATAATATCAGGACAGAATTCCATGCCAAAAGATGCTTTTAGGCAATCACTCCCGTACTTTAGACCAAAGAATGAAGCTGTTGACCATTGCTGATATGAGATGTCGGCACCTAACGTTAATTTATCCGAAGCAAAAGAAAATCCTGCAGATATGCTTTGAGGAAGAGAAAAACATCCATGTTCGGAATAATTAACACTGTCGCCGCCTAATTCGACTTTCATTCCTTCACAGGACAGGTCTGATGCAGGAGAATATACAGCACCTAAGACAAGCCTGCCATTTTTAAGCGAGAAAGTAGTCTGCACACCAAAATCCAAATTCAGTCCCTTAATCTCCGCCAAGTAACTCAACGGTCTGGAACTTATCAGATTGTCTGAATATGAGTCAACCACATAGTGCGAGATATCACCTGTCAGAAAGGAAGCGTTCATTCCCACCGACAACCATCCAAAGGGCCTCCATCCCAAACCTCCCATGAAGAGTCTGACTCCCCCAGTCCCATAATACTGACTGGTTCTGGTACATATCTCCTCATCGGTTATTTTGAAAGGTCGAGTCGATGTGTAATTGTAACCCACATTGGACAGGGGTACGAATGCAGCGGTAAATCCAACTTTGGGGAGTGTTCTAAACTGTACGGCCATATAATCTACAGTGGAGTTGCGGGCATTGATGCGGGTCTCCCCCTCATGAAAATTACCATACTGCAAGGAAAAACCTAAGTCTGTAATGAAGGTCAATGTATCCACAGTTGAATAAGATGCCGGATTTAGCGTATTGATGGTATTAGCATTTCTCATGCCAACACCTATATTTCCCATAGCCTTGCCGAAAGTGGTACTACGATCTGTCAGGACACCTATTCCATATCTTGAGTATGGAGAATTGTTGCCGTTTTGGGCAAACACGCCATCTGTCGCAATTATGCACATCAGGACAGCGATGAGTATGGATTTAATCCGGCAAGCCTTTCTCATTATATCTGAAAATACTTTCCAACCCTAACAAAACCAAATTCGGGACTACAAAAGTACCACTTTTGCCTTTTATTTCAAAACTATCAGCGTCTCCGCCGGTTAAAAAAACAAAAAGAGGCTTATAGTCCCGCTTCAAAAGATCTATATATCCTTTCAGTTCATTGTTTAAACCACGTATAACACCACTGCGGATAGCCTCCTCCGTATTACGTCCGAAAAGTGGAATCTCGCCCTCCCTGTCCACAAGAGGCAATGCTCCGGTGAATTCATGCAAAGCCTTAAAACGCAGCTCTATACCAGGAGCTATGTTACCACCTAAATAAGCGCCATCAAATGTAACCAGATCAAATGTAACGGCAGTACCTGCATCAACCACAAGCAAATTGGATTCTTTCTTTATGGACCAGGCTCCTATGGCAGCGGCAAGTCTGTCCATACCGAGAGTGTAAGGTGTTTTATAATAATTCTGCAAAGGAATAGGAGTGGAAGCGGTAAATCTCGTCATGCCAAAAGATTCAAACAGGGAGACGAAGCTGTCGTTGACATTACGGACAGCACACCACATTCCCCCGTCAATAGCATATCTACTCAGACAAGCCTTAAGGAGTGTTGATTCGACACGACCATGATACACCATCTTTTGTTTCCGGTCATCGGAAACGGCAACCTTCATCAGTGAATTGCCAATATCGGCAAAGAGTTTCATAATAAGCGCAAAATTAGCTAACTTTGCCTGAAAATGCAAGAGCATCATTTATGACAAAATTTTTGCGGGGACTGCTTCTGATTATATTTGCTGCCTTTATCACGAATATCAAAGCCCAGAACGACAGCTTAAGCTACAGTCTGCTCACATGTGAACCGGGCCGCCTGATTTATGAGCTTTACGGTCATACTGCCATAAGACAAAAAGATTTCAGAGCCGGTACCGACATAGTCTTCAATTATGGCCTGTTTGATTTTAAAACTCCTCATTTCATTCGTCGTTTCACTCTTGGAGAGACCGATTATATCATTGGGGTCACCACATTCAATTCGTTCTCGAGCGAATACATCCATCGCGGTTCAATCATTCATGAACAGATTCTGAATCTCACTCAGGATGAGGCTGAAAGACTTAAAACTCTGCTGCTTGAGAATCTCAGACCAGAGAATCGGACCTACCGCTACAACGTGCTTTTCAACAACTGCTCCACAATGGCTATTGACATAATAGAAAAAGCTATTGATGGGCATGTAATATATCCCCAGCCATATGAAGGACTCACATTCCGAAAACTCCTAGAGGAAAAAACTAATGTCCGCCCATGGAGCCGTTTTGCTGTCAATATGGTCATGGGAGCTCAGACAGATCTGCCATTGGAATACAGGCAAGAAGCTTTCTCACCACTTAGACTCATGAGTATCGCCGATAAGGCAGTCATTAAAGACTCTTTATCTGTAATAAGACCTCTCTGCCTTTCCTCTACTGAAATAATTACTCCAAATAAAAAGGTCGATTTCGGCAATCCCGCACTAACGCCTGTTCAGGTGATGCTGATACTGTTTATGGTGACACTTATCATATCACTTACAGGTTGGATCAGCAAGCGTGCCCTTTGGCTATATGATCTTCTTCTCTTCGGAGCACAAGGTGTGGCCGGACTAATCATTGCCACGCTCTATTTTTTCTCCCAACATGCATCAGTCAATACCAACTGGCTTATAATCTGTTTAAATCCTCTTCCTCTCCTATTCATACCGTTTGTCATACATAAGATAAGGAAATCACACATTCCAGTGTTTCTCATAATTGACTTTTTAATATGTACGGCATTCCTTGCGTGCAGCGGAGTCATACCCCAGACATTTGAAAAGGCCATTCTTATTATTATCGCTTCATTCGCCCTGAGGGCTTTCAGCATCACTTTGCAAATTATGTGCCACAAATGCACTCCATGCCATATCAATGGCCTAAAATCCAAATGGTGGTCCCGTTCCGTCACCATAATCCTACCAATGCTGCTAACTGTCCCGGCCAATGCCCAATACTCACAAGCAGACCATCGTCCCAAACTAATAATAGGCATTGTCATTGACCAGTTTGACGTTTACCGCCTCGACCGCATGATGCCTGTTCTGAGCGATAACGGATTCAAGCTCATCCGGAACAGAGGGTATAGTTTTACAAATACCACATTTGATTTTGACTTCCCTGACCGTGCCTCAGCTATTGCATCTCTATACACAGGAGCTACGCCATTCCAGCATGGCATCACCTCCGTACGTTGGATGAACCGCAAGTCACTGATGACAAGCTTCTCCGTTGATGATGACAATTACGCCGGAATAGGCACTATTGATCGCACGTCACCCTCCAGACTACTTGCTTCCAATTTGGCTGACCAAATAAAGACAGGTTCCGGAGGCCGGTCCAAAGTGTGCTCTATTGCAATAGAGCGTGATGCTGCAGTCCTTTCCGCCGGTCACGAAGCTGATGCTGCCATCTGGCTCAGTTCCAGCAACTCAGCTTGGTGTTCAACCGAATATTACGGGAACATGCCCCAGTGGGTCAATAACGATAATGATAGTACTTGGAAAAATCCCGAATGGAGAGCGCTCTATTCACCAAGCGTTTATCTTCAAGCATCATACGAAAACATGAGGCTCTTTTCGCACACCTTCAGACATCGGGATATCAAAGAATATCTGACCTCGCCATTGGTCAATGAAAGGGTGACCGAACTTGCCCTCAGGGCGATTGACGGAATGGGAATGGGTTTCGATGACTACCCAGACCTTCTCATGCTCACCTATTACGGAGGACGTTTCAGCGGAATGCCGGAGGCATCGGACCTCTCATTCGAAAATCAGGATATCTACATGCGTTTAGACCAGAATATCGCCACACTTATTGAGGTCGCCCAAAAAAGAACCGGCTCCGACAACGTTCTGTTCTTCATTACTTCCACAGGATACGAGGAATCCTTCAGTAACGCTTTGGAAAACAGTAGAATTCCCTCCGGAAATATAAGTATGGAGCGTACTTGTGCCCTATTGAACCTGTTTTTATCCGCCAAATACGGAGGAGGAAGTTATATTGAGACTTTCTACATGAACCATATATTCCTCAATCATAACTTGATAGAGGACAAGGGACTCTCTCTTCACGATATTCTTGAAAGCAGTATAGACCTTTTGGTACAGATGAGTGGCGTCAGGAATGTGATTGCCTTACGCGATCTCATGACAGTATTGCCAGATACGGAATCAGCACACAAACGCAATTCCTTCAATAAGAACAGTTCAGGCGACCTTATTATCGAAACTCTTCCGGGATGGGACATAGAAGATGAGAAAAATAATGTGAAATACCGGGCCAAAACAGTATCCGGAGCTTTCCCGATACTGCTCTATGGCAACGGGATTAGAGCAGAAATCAATCATGATCCTATTTCGGCTTCAGTGCTGGCACCCACAATAACATGGTTAATAGGTTATCCGTCACCGAATGCCGCTACGAGTCCCGCGCTGAAAAACATAAAATATTAATAAAATGGATAAAAAATTCATCAGTCTCACTTATGACCTCATGCTTAAAGACAGCGAGGGAAAACTGTATAAATACGAAAGTGCTCCACGTGAAAGACCTTTCAGATTCGTAACAGGAATAGGATATGCTCTTGACCTTTTCGAAGAGAACGTATCAGCACTTGCACCTGGCGAAAGGTTCGAATTCATGGTTCCCTCCTATAAAGCCTATGGGGATTATGACGAAAATAACGTAATTCAACTCGACAAGGGTATTTTCATGCACGACGGAAAGTTTGATTCTGAGAATGTCAAAGTCGGCTCTATCGTACCATTGAGTGACGGCCAGCAGACTTTCAATGCAATCGTAAAGGAGATTGGAGGAGAAATAGTGACAGTAGATTTGAACCATCCTCTTGCAGGCGAAGATCTGACCTTCAGGGGAATGGTTCTTGAATCACGTCCCGCCACCGATGAAGAGATCAACTCAATACTTCATCCGAAATGCAAAGGATGTAGGGGAAAAGAGAGTTGCTGTGACAATGATAATGGATGTTGTGGAGGTAGCTGTAACTGATTCAATACATTTCTACACTTAACCATTCTGAAAGCTCTGACATGGAATGTAACAGCATGACAGGCCCTTCGGCTTGAAGTATGCTATCATCAAGAGGTCCGGTGTTGACCGCGATGGTATCTATTCCCGCTGCGACAGCTGCTCGTATTCCAAGCGGAGCATTCTCCACTACCATAGCCTCATTTTCCTTAACGCCTGCTATCTCAAGACCTTTCAAATAGGGATCAGGATAAGGTTTCCCACGTGTTACCTCAAACGCTGTAACCATACGGTCGCGTGTTATATAACCTTGAAAGTCTTTCTGCGCCCTCTCTATCAGGTTTGTTTGCCCTGATCCCGTTACTATCAATATCTTTAATCCAATGGTGGCTGCCTTGTGGAACACCTCAAGCGCTCCGGGCATTACACGAGCCTCAGGCATGGAGCGGAACAACTCTGCCTTGTAGCCGTAGATCTCATCAATCTCACTTTCGGTAGCCTCATATCCGCGGTCTCGAAGGCTTATCCGCACTACGGTATCATGCCCTGTAGCCCCCTCATTAAGGTACACATCATGAGGAGTCATGTGCATACCGAACTTTTCCATAGCCTGGCTCCAGGCCATTGAGTGGTTGGGCATGGAATCATACAAAACGCCATCCATATCAAAAAGGATGGCGCTTTTGTTCTTTAGTGAGATTGACATCAATCAATAGTTTTATCTGATGCGGGCCTGAATAGCCTTTGACTCCTCTTCAAAACCGGGTTTACCCAACAGGGCAAACATATTCTTCTTATAGGCCTCAACACCCGGCTGGTTGAACGGGTTCACGCCAAGCAGATAACCGCTTATGCCGCAAGCCTTCTCAAACATATAGATAAGCTGGCCAATCCAGTACTCCTTGAGTTCAGGAACAGTAATGCGAATGTTGGGGACACCGCCGTCAACATGTGCCAGACGCGTGCCAAGCTCTGCCATCTTGTTGACTTCATCAACATGCTTACCGGCCAGATAGTTCAGACCGTCCAGATTCTCGGCATCAGAGGGAACAAGGACTGAATGCTGCACCTTGTCTATAGATATTACTGTCTCAAATATGGAGCGCTCTCCCTCCTGAATCCACTGACCCATGGAGTGCAGGTCTGTTGAGAAATCAACCGATGACGGGTAAATGCCCTTGCCGTCCTTTCCCTCTGACTCTCCGTATAACTGTTTCCACCACTCGCTTACGTAGTGCAACTTGGGCTGGAAATTGACCAGAATCTCAATCTTCTTCCCACCGCGGTAAAGAGCATTGCGGGCAGCGGCATACTGGGCCGACAGGTTATCCTTGAACGGAACGGCACTGGTAGTCATGCCCTCCATATCGGCCGCACCCTTGAGCAGCTGCTCAATGTCATAACCGGCCACAGCAATGGGTAGCAGACCTACAGGAGTAAGTACGGAGTAACGTCCACCTACATTGTCAGGAATTACAAAGCTTACATAACCCTCCTTATCGGCACACACGCGGGCGGCACCGCGCTTGGCATCGGTTATTGCCACAATCACCTTGCGGGTCATCTCCTTACCGCGCTCATCCTCACACAGTTTTTTAAGCAGGCGGAATGCAAGTGCGGTCTCAGTGGTTGTGCCAGACTTTGATATGTTGATTACTCCGAATCTCTTGCCAGCAAGATACTGGGTGAGTTCAAACAGGTAGTCCTCACTTATGTTGTGACCGGCAAAAAGTACCACGGGATTGGCTGGATTATGAGCTAGTTGACTGAAACTACTGCTCAGAGCCTCAATCACGGCGCGCGCACCAAGATAGCTGCCGCCTATGCCTGCTACCACAACTACATCACAGTTCTGACGCAGCATCTTTGCTGTGGCTTTGATATCGGCAATCAGACCGTCACTCATACCTGATGCCAGGTTAAGCCAACCTATATAGTCATTACCCGGACCTGTTCCCTTTTCAAGAGTCTCAATGGCACGCCTTGTCTCAGCCTCCATAGCCTGCACGGCCTGCTCAGGAACAAATCCCAGAATACCTGAATAATCAATCTTTATCATAGTCCTTTATTTGAATGTATCAGTTAACAGTTTAATCTCAATAACGGGTGAAATGTGCTCATACAGAATATTGTAAATAGCGTCCAATATAGGCATGTTCACACGGTAATGCTCATTGATCTCCTTCATGCACTTGGTGCCATAGTAACCCTCGGCAATCATCTCCATCTCAAGCTGGGCAGCCTTAACAGAGTATCCCTTACCCACCATGGTACCGAACACACGGTTGCGGCTGAAGTTTGAATAACCGGTCACAAGAAGGTCCCCAAGGTAAACAGAGTCATTTACAGCTCTACCAGGCATAGGCCGCGCCGTAGCCAAGAAATTATTCATTTCCTGAATGGCATTTGACATAAGCACAGCCTGAAAGTTGTCACCGTACTTGAGTCCGCTGCATATACCCGCGGCAATAGCGTAAACGTTCTTGAGCACAGAACTGAACTCAATTCCAGCAACATCTTCAGATACCGATGTCCTTACGTATGAATTGGTCAGCTTGCGTGCAATAGCCTGGGCATTCTCCAGTTCATGACAGCCGACAGTCAGATATGAAAGGCGCTCCAAAGCCACCTCTTCGGCATGACATGGGCCAGCCACAACTGCTATATTCTCTACGGGAACACCATAGAAACGGTGAAAATAATCCGACATTAACAGATTGTCATCCGGAACGATACCCTTTATGGCAGAAACCACGAACTTATCCTTAAGCTTAACCTTAAGTTTCTTCATGTGGCTCTTGAAATAAGGTGATGGAGTAACAAACACCAATACTTCAGAATCATTCACTATCTGGTTTATATCTGACGAAAATTTAATTCTGTTAATATCAAACTGTACACCTGTGAGGTATGCAGGATTATGACCTAGACGCTTGAAGTCGGCAATACGGTCATCACGGCGTATGTACCAATTTATGGAATCCTCAGTTGACAGCAGTATCTTGGCAATGGCTGTTGCCCAACTGCCGCCACCCATAATTGCCAGTTTTCCCTGTGGAATTGCCATAATCTTTCTGTTTAATCCTTGCTTTCAGGTTTCATCTGCGGGAAGAACAGCACCTCCTGAATAGCCTGCTGCCCGGTCATAAGCATTACCAATCGGTCTATTCCTATGCCGATACCGCTTGTAGGAGGCATGCCGTACTCCAATGCGCGTACAAAATCCTGATCTATGAACATAGCCTCGTCATCACCCTTCTGGCTAAGACGCAGCTGATCCTGGAAACGCTCATACTGGTCAATGGGGTCATTGAGCTCACTGTAAGCATTAGCCAACTCCTTGCCGTTCACCATCAGCTCAAAACGCTCGGTCAGCCCGGGCTTGCTGCGGTGCATCTTGGTAAGCGGTGACATCTCAACGGGATAGTCTGTAATGAATGTAGGCTGTATGAAAGTGCCCTCACAAGTCTCACCGAATATCTCATCAATCAGCTTACCCTTGCCCATTGAAGGAGCAACCTCAACACCGCACTTCTTGGCGACCTCACGCATCTCATCCTCACTCATGCCGTTCAGGTCATATCCGGTCTTCTCCTTGATGGCATCCAGGATAGGCAGGCGGCGGTAAGGAGCCTTGAAATCAACCTCATTGTCACCAATCTTGACCTTGGTAGTACCGTTAGTCTCAAGAGCAATCTTCTCCAGCAGCTTCTCAGTGAAATCCATCATCCAGTTGTAATCCTTGTAAGCCACATAAAGCTCCATGCAGGTAAACTCCGGATTATGGTTGCGGTCCATACCCTCATTGCGGAAATTCTTGCCAATCTCATAAACGCCCTCAAAACCGCCCACGATAAGACGCTTCAGATAAAGCTCAGTAGCGATACGACAATACAGATCAATGTCAAGGGTATTATGGTGTGTGATGAACGGACGTGCGCTTGCACCACCTGGAATGGGCTGCAGAATAGGAGTCTCAACCTCAGTGTAACCGGCCTCATCAAGCACAGAACGCAAAGTGCGTATAACCTTGGTACGCTTAAGGAAAGTCTCCTTTACGCCCTCATTCACCACCAGGTCAACATAACGCTGACGGTAACGCAAATCAGGATCATCGAACTTGTCATATGCCACACCGTCCTTGTACTTTACTATAGGCAACGGACGCAATGACTTGGAGAGCACCGTGAGCTTCTTTGCATGAATGGTAATCTCACCCATCTGGGTACGGAATACAAAACCCTCAATGCCAATGAAATCACCAATGTCAAGCAATTTCTTGAACACCTTATTATACATCTCCTTGTCCTCCTCATCAGGGCAGATGTCATCACGTGTAACATAAACCTGAATACGGCCTGTAGAGTCCATCAGCTCAATGAACGATGCCTTACCCATAATACGGCGGCTCATCATACGCCCGGCCACGCAAACCTGGCGAGGCTCTGCGGCATCATCCTTGAAGTTCTCCTTTATCTCAGCAGCAAAAGCATTTGTAGGATACATAGCAGCAGGATACGGATCAATACCCATCTCCCGCAACTCCTTCAAACTCTCACGCCTAAACTGTTCCTGATCACTTAATTCCATGTGCATAAATTATTTCAACTTGCAAAGGTAATAAAAAAATGCTGCTTTATTTAGAGTACGCAGTTCTTTAGTGGGATTTTTGGAGTATAGGTATCTGAAACTACGCGCCTTACGGCGCTATCCCTCCCACTGCTTCGCAGCGGGCCCCTCCCGTTCACATGCCCACGGGCGGCCATGGTTTCCTATACCTATACTCCAAAAATCCCACCAAAGAACTACTTCTGCAGAATTCAGAGTTTGTAAGGGTGGAATAGCATGAGTCATTTTCCCTTTGCAGTAGCAGAACTATCGGATTGGGGAGCATCAGTGCAGGGGCGTTAAGCGGAGACCGTTGGAGAATCCCGTTAAGAACGGCACTTGTCTGACGACGATTAGACACCGAAGGTGGCTAAGATGGAGGAGTTTGCCGTTTAGGGTCCGGAGGGGTCTTTTGCGTAGCAAAATAAAACAAGGTTGGGCTACGCATCGCGTAGCCCTGGAACGTTGTCTCCCCAATCCGATAGTTCTGCGGAGGTAAAAAAAGAACCCTCACTTAGAAAGCAAGGGTTCTTATAACAAATTGATTTTGGGAATCAATTACCACCAAAGAGGCTGAAGATTGTAGCCAGTGAGGAGAGGGTGTTTGATACACCGGCTGTGGTCTCTGAGATAGCCTGAACGGTGTTTGTTACGTTGTTGGTGGTAGTTGTGGTTTGCTGAGCAGCCTGCTGAGCCTGCTGTGATTGAGCAGCAGCAGCCAGACCTGCAGCAGCGATAGCGGTGAGGTCAGTACCCTGAACCAGGCCCTGCAGAGTGTTGGTAACAGGCTTTGAAGTCTGCTGGTTAACCAGGTTGTTTGAGCCAAGAATAAGACCGGTAGCAAAATCGCCGTAGAACTTGCTCTTGTCATCAACATCCTTAAGACCCTGAATACCGTTAACAAGCTGAGCCATGCTGATAATGTTGCTCAGATTGGCCAGATCAACCTTGCCGTCAGACTTGTACTGTGAGTAAAGGCTCTTAAGAGCAGCACCGGACTGCTGACCATTGGTAGAACCATTACCGTTACCCATACCAAGAACACCACATGAAGCTGTGAGCATGCAAACTGCCACAACAACCAAAATAGTTGAGATCTTTTTCATAACCTTTTATAATTTAATAGATAGTCACTTCATTATCATAGTACCGCCACTGGGCTGAATCACAAACTCATAAGGCTTCTTAGTCTTGAGTTTGAGAGTGCTCAGAGTAGGTTCAAATGTCTTCTTGTCATCAGTGTAGAACTGCACCTCACCGTCGCCCAGAAATGACAGGTCAATCTTGGACTTGACAACCTGCTCCGTTGCATTAAGACCGGCAACAAACCAGCGTCCATCGGTCGATTTACGTGCCAGAATCACATACTTGCCCGGATAACCGTCAATGAAACGGGTCTCAGTCCAGGTAGTTGGGCTCTCCTTAAGCCAATCCATGCAGATCTTGGGAGCATCGTCCAGATTGTTGGGGCAGATAGCAATGTTCTGAATAGGGTTCTGGAAAATAACCTCAGTGCAGATCTGGAATATGGGAGTAGTCTTGAGCTGTGAGCCTCGGCCGCTGTTCTGTTTGTTAAGAATACGGTTCATAAAGCAGCCGCCAAATTCCATGCAGCCAACAGTGTTGCGCACAAACGGATGCAAGGTAGCCTTGAAAGCCTCCTCATCACAGGCGCCCTGACCAAAATACATATTCTCCGATGCCAGCACAGCTTCAGAACCAACATAGTTGGGATACATACGCTCCCATCCGCGCGGCAGAGTGCATCCGTGGAAAATACACATGATCCCGTGGTCATTGGCATCGCTCAAGACCTCTTCATAAAGACGTATGGTCTCCTGCTTGTCACCACCCCAGAAATCAACCTTGATTCCCTTGCAGCCAACCTTCTCCAGCCAAGCCATCTCTTTTTTGCGTATGATTGAGTTATCCATACGGTTGATAGGGCTCTGCGTGATATCATTCCAGTAACCGCTTGAGCTGTACCACAGGAACACATCAACGTTCTTAGAGTTAGCGTACTTGATAAGCTGCTCCATACGCTCATAACCTATGTTCTGGTCCCAGCCGGCATCAATCAGAATGTATTCATAACCCATAGCACTTGCCAGGTCGATGAACTTGACCTGATCATCCCAGTTGCATGAAGCATCCTGCCATACAATCCAGCTCCAAGTGCTGCGGCCGTACTTGAAATCATGATGGGCCTCAAAGAGCGGCTCCACATAATCCCACATAACGGTAGTCTCAACAATAGGCTTAAGATCAGCACCCACCGTGATTGTGCGCCAAGGTGTAGAACCCGGCAGACGCAATGCAGGGCAAACGGTACCAATGCCG
>JAFZKR010000098.1 GCA_017551845.1 Bacteroidaceae bacterium | reverse complement strand
GCCCCATATTCTGGGAGGATTGGGAACAGCCAGTTTCGGATTGACAAGAGGACTGGCAAATCAGGGGAACGTGGATATAACGTTCTGCCTGCCCAAACCATGGGGCGATGAAGATCAGAGTTTCATGAAGATTGTGGGCATGAACACGGTGCCTGTGGTATGGCGTAATCCTGACAACAGCATTCTGAAATCAAGGTATCCGTGGATGGACTCGGAGGATTACTACCGTTTCCGTGACCACATCTATTCTGATTTCAGCAATCTGTACACCAATGATCTGGGTTGCATAGAGTTCTCAGGCCGATATCCGGATAACCTTCATGAGGAGATAAACAACTACTCAATTGTGGCAGGTGTTGTGGCACGCACTGAGCAGTTTGATATTATCCACTCTCATGACTGGCTTACATATCCCGCAGGCATACATGCCAAGCAGGTGAGCGGCAAACCGTTGGTGATACATGTCCATGCTACCGATTTTGACCGTAGCCGTGGCAATGTGAATCCTACTGTCTATGCAATTGAAAAGAACGGCATGGATTATGCCGACCATATCATGTGCGTGAGTGAACTGACGCGTCAGACTGTCATCAACAAGTACCATCAGGATCCGCGTAAGGTTTCAACCATGCATAATGCAGTGGAGCCTCTACCGCAGGAGATACAGGACATTGTTCCGCAAAAGAAACCGCATGAAAAGGTGGTAACGTTCCTGGGCCGTATAACCATGCAGAAAGGCCCAGAGTACTTTGTTGAGGCCGCTGCGCTGGTACTTAAGCGTACGCATGATATCCGTTTCTGCATGGCCGGCAGCGGTGATATGATGAACGCCATGATTACTATGGCGGCCGACCGCGGCATTGCAGACCGTTTCCATTTTCCGGGATTCATGAAAGGCAAACAGGTGTACGAATGCCTTAAGGCTAGTGATGTCTATATAATGCCTTCGGTGTCTGAGCCGTTCGGCATTTCTCCTCTTGAGGCTATGCAGTGTGAGGTTCCTACCATAATATCCAAGCAGTCCGGTTGTGCTGAGATTCTGGAAAAATGCATCAAGGTGGATTATTGGGATATACATGCTATGGCTGATGCAATTTACTCTATTTGCAATAATCCGGCTTTGTATGAATATCTTAAAGTAGAGGGTAAGAAGGAGGTTGATTCCATAACCTGGGACAAAGTTGGTGAACGTATTCTGGCGCGTTACAAAAAACTGCTGGGTATTAAATGAATGTAGAATAAAAAGGAGATACAATATATGAAAACAATCTGTCTGTATTTTGAGATTCATCAGATTATCCATCTCAAGAGATACCGTTTCTTTGATATCGGTACGGATCATTACTATTATGATGACTATGCTAATGATACGAGTATTAACAACATAGCTGAGAATTCATATGTTCCCGCCCTCAAGACGCTTATCAGGATGGCTCATGAGAGTGAGGGGGCATTCAAGGTGGCTCTGTCACTCTCTGGCGTGGGACTGGAGCAACTGGAACGTTATGCACCGCAGGTGATAGACCTGCTGCAGGAACTCAGCGAAACGGGATGCGTGGAGTTTATTGCCGAGCCGTATTCACACGGACTGGCTTCACTTGCCCCTAACGGTGAGCAGTCATTCCGTGATGAGGTTAAACGTCAGGTTGAAAAGATAAACCAACTGTTCGGTCATAGACCCAAGGTGTTCCGCAACTCCAGTCTTATCTATGATGATGAGATAGGCGGTATGGTGGCCGATATGGGATTCAAGGGCATACTTACAGAGGGTGCCAAGCACATCCTGGGTTGGAAGAGTCCACACTACCTGTATCATTGCGTTCAGAATCCCAACCTTAAGGTTTTTACCCGTGATTACAAACTGTCCGATGATATCAGCCTGAGGTTCTCGAATCCCTCATGGGAGGCTTATCCGCTTATGGCCGACAAGTATATGGACTGGATTGCCCAGAGCCCGGAGGAGGATGGCGTGTTCAACATATTTATGGAACTTTGCGCTTTGGGCATTTATCAGCCGCTCAGTTCACATATCCTTGATTTCATTGCGGGGCTGCCCGCAGCCGCCAAGGAGCGTGGCATTGGGTTCCAGACTCCGTCAGAGGTTATCAAGACCCACAAATCCGTTTCAGAGATAGAGGTTCCTTATCCCATGTCATGGAATGATGAGGAGCGTGACATAAGCTGCTGGCTGGGTAACGTTATGCAGCGCGAGGCTTTCAACAAGCTCTACTCCATAGGTGAGCGTGTGATTTTGAGTAATGACAAGCATCTGCGTCAGGACTGGGATTATCTTCAGGCAAGCAATAATTTCCGTTTCATGACAACAAAGAACAATGCTGTTTCAATGGACCGTGGTATCTATGAATCTCCGTACGATGCATTCACCAACTACATGAACATACTGGGTGACTTCCTGCAGAGAGTCAACTGGGCTCTGCCTCTTGATATTGACACAGAGGAACTGAATGCCTTCCAGACCACCATCAGCAACCAGGACAAGAAGATCCAGGCGCTGGAAAAACAGGTGGCCCGCCTCAAGGCTGCCGCAGAAAAACCCAAGAAGAAATAAGGAAGAGTTACTGCTTGGAACTTACGGTATAAATATTGATTTTCTTTCCGTCTGTTCCGCCGGCGAACTTGGCCTGATGCATGTATGTGTCAACAATGTAATTCAACACCTGTGAGCTGGCGTTCTTCTTTGTGCGGACCGGGACCAGAATGGCCTTGTTCCAGTCAGGGTTAGCTTGTTCGTATGCATTCCTTCCTGCATTGTTGTCTTCGAGGCCGTTCTTCTTGAGCCATTCACTGCGGTCGCTGCATATCTTTTCCACCATCTCGGCTATATTGCCGTAAGTGTAGGTGCCATGACTGCCGTCGTATGTGGCCACATAGGATTCGGTATCATCGACATTGTTGTTGCCTTTAAAGAATTCAGCAGCCTTTCCCTTACGTATGAGCATGAGAATGCTTGGAGCTGACGGTTTGATGGATTGAGGCGGAGTATTGACGGTTGACATGATAAGCTTGGCTGAATTGAGAACGGAGCTGCCTCCTTCCTTCATTTCATCCACAGGGAGGGATATCTCAGTCAGAATCCCGGACGGGCTCTTGATCCATGTGTGCGTATTGTCAGCGAGTATGCCGTCCAGCCCTTTCCAGTCAATGCAGCTCACCTGAAGGACCTCTTCGCTTCCGGTGAACTCAGCCATATAGGACTTGTATGATTCTTTGCCGTTCTTGTCGTACTCAATACATTTGAAATTCACTTCGAGCACACTCTTGTCTATGTAGAAAACGGAACCGTCACCCTGGGAACAACGTACATAGAAACCTTTGCATAGATTCTCCATGAAACTTGAGGCACTTGTGAACCACTTCCTGCCTTCATCGGAATAGTAGGCGTTAAGTATTTTGACAGCTATGGAATCCGGCAGTCTGAAGGTGAGGGAAGGATAGTACTTGGATGTGGACCTCAGTGAATCCGAATCAAGGAAGTTAATGGGGGAGACGAGGGCCGATGCAACAGGTTCGGCTGTCTCATCATAATACTCATTCGGATCAGTATCGGTATAATAACGACTGTTACCGTCCAGCATCTTGTCGAGGAGGAATATGTCAATCTTCACGGTGTTTACCGAATCACCGAAGAAATCGCTGAAATAGAGTCTCAGGTTAGCGTAGTATGGGTCAGCATCGCCCACTTTTTCTATGAACCAGTCAGGGAATACGTGGTTGCCTATACCGTAAACGGAATCCGGTAATTCAAAGTTCTCTACACAATTGAGTTGGGTAAGGAACCCGGAGTTGAAGGAAACCGATGTCAAGGGATCCGTATAGCGGCCCAGGGTGCAGACTGTAGTCTTCATGAGCAGTGGGTCGTCGATTGCTATGGAACGTGATGTGGCATAGCATGTGTCGGAACTTATCTGAACTATATCGTAAGACGGGATTATCGATCCACCGAGGGAAGATGTGTCGGAATCGCAGGACATCATGAACATCACTGCAATCAGACTGCAAGCCAACGTCTTGATATTCATAGGACGTGATTTGTGATTAGAGTTTGTTGTAGAAAGCGTTGACCTTTTCGGGTTTTATTCCTGACAGGAGGTATCTCATTACCTTGATTTTTTTGGATTTGGCGTACGCAGGCAGTTCCGGATCCACATCAGGGGCATTGCATATTATTCCGTCCGAAAAGTCTATAGCCTTCTTCATGAGAGAGTTGTAATCAATGGGCATGCTGAATGAACCGATATCGGAGGCCGACATATCCTTTGTGGGAATGATGTCAGGATAGTTGTCATGGAAGACTCCGTCAAAAGCCTTGTCGTAAATGGAATAAACTACTTTCGCACCTCGGAATGCGGGTTCATCCTTATATGCTGTCTTAATATAAAGAGGTATAAGAGCGGATAGCCAGCCGTGACAGTGGATGATGTCAGGATTCCAGCGCAGTTTCTTGACCGTTTCAAGGACTCCGCGGGCGAAGAAAACGGTACGCTCGTCATTGTCCTGATACTCCGCTCCGTTCTTGTCACGTACCTGAAGACGGTTCTGGAAATAGTCGTCATTGTCTATGAAATAGACCTGTATCCTGGCTGACTGCAGTGATGCTACCTTTATTATGAGCGGATGGTCAGTATCGTTTATGATGAGGTTCATGCCTGAGAGACGGATGACTTCATGGAGCTGGTTGCGGCGTTCATTTATGGGTCCCCATTTGGGCATGAATGTGCGTATTTCATTGCCTGATTCCTGTATGCTTTGAGGCAACTGCCTGCAATAGTCGGCTATCGGAGACGAAGCGACAAAGGGTGAAATCTGGTCGGTAATAAATAAAATTTTCTTTTCGCTCATATTGAGTTCTGGATAGTTGCGCTATTTTTGTCGGAAAAGAATTCCGCTTTGCAAAGATATAAAAAAAATATATGAAATTGCCAAGCAGTTTGGCCGAATCTTTTGAAATTCCATAAATAATAGCTTATTTTGCGCACTTTTGCAAAGTGTAACGAAAAAAGAAATGATTAAGGTAATAACAACCGTCAAGGAGTTGAAAGAGGCTCTTGAACCTTGCCGTAAGTCAGGAAAGACTATAGGTCTGGTTCCTACGATGGGAGCTCTTCATGCAGGTCATGCCTCCTTGGTCCGACGCAGTGTGGCGGAGAATGACATAACCGTGGTCAGTGATTTCGTGAATCCCACACAGTTCAATGACAAGAACGATCTCCAGAATTATCCGCGTACAATGGAGGCGGACTGCAAGCTGCTTAAGAAAGTGGGAGCACAGTTCGTTTTCGCTCCTACAGTCGAGGAGATGTACCCCGAACCTGATACACGTCAGTTTGATTTTACCCCTCTTGACAAGGTTATGGAGGGACCTAACCGTCCCGGTCATTTCAACGGTGTGGCTCAGATTGTAAGCAAGCTGTTCTATGCTGTAGAACCGGATCGAGCCTATTTCGGCGAGAAGGATTTCCAGCAGCTTGCCATAATCCGTGAGATGGTCCGCCAGCTCGGTCTCAAGATTGAGATTGTGGGTTGTCCGATAGTCCGTGAGGAGGATGGTATGGCTCTCAGCTCACGTAACATGCTGCTCAGCAAGGAAGAGAGGAAACTGGCTTCGAACATATCCCGTACTCTCTTTGAGAGTCGTTACTACGCTCGTCACCATACTCTGGCTTCAACCCGTCAGCATGTTATTGACACCATCAATTCGTGCGGTGGCCTGGAGGTAGAATACTATGAGATAGTGGATGGCCGTACTCTTCAGCCGGTCGATAACTGGGACGCTTCTGATTATATCGTCGGTTGCGTTACAGTCCATTGCGGCAAGGTACGTCTTATTGACAACATTAAATACAAGGAGTGATGTTACTGACTGTACTCAAATCCAAACTTCACCGTGTTAAGGTGACTGATGCCAATATCAATTATATCGGCAGCATTACTATTGACGGCAACTGGATGGATGCGGCCGGTATCATTGACGGCGAGCAGGTTCATGTGGTCGATATTACCAACGGCGCACGTCTTATCACCTACGTCATCCGTGGAGAGCGCGGTTCCAGGTGCATCTGCCTTAACGGTGCTGCCGCCCGTCTGGTCTCCATAGGCGATACCGTCATCATCATCGCCTACGCCCAAGTCACTCCCGAAGAAGCAAAGACATTTAAACCCACAGTGGTTATTCCGTAGTCCACCCTCGGCACGTTAGAGGGAGGGGCCCGCCACGCAGTGGTGGGAGGGATAGGCCCGAAGGGCCGTAGTTCTTGAGACTATACCCTTCAAGTTTTTGGCTCGATGGAATCCTTGTAAAGAATGAAAGGTTTCCATTTGCAGTTATAGAAAAAATAGCCCTCGTAATTGCGAGGGCTATTTTTTACGCGACTGTAAGGAGCGCCGTTTGGATTACCCAAACTAAAAAAAGGTTTGGATATTGTTGACAATGCTCAACCGAGCATTGTTAACAATATACCGGCAGCGACGGCGGAGCCGATAACGCCGGCAACGTTCGGGCCCATGGCATGCATGAGCAGGAAGTTGCTGGGGTTCTCCTCCTGGCCTACCTGCTGTGATACGCGGGCAGCCATAGGAACGGCCGATACGCCTGCTGATCCGATAAGCGGATTGATCTTCTCCTTTGAGAACACATTCATCAGCTTGGCAAGCAGGATACCGCCTGCGGTACCGCAACCGAATGCTACAACACCCATTACCATGATCTTGATTGTACTCCAGTCAAGGAATGAACTGGCAGTAGCGGTAGCACCTACGGTGAGACCCAGGAATATTACCACGATGTTCATCAGCTCGTTCTGCATGGTCTTGCTCAGACGGTCTACAACACCGCACTCCTTGGCAAGGTTACCCAGCATGAGGCAGCCTATTAGAGGAGCGGCATCGGGCAGGATAAGAGCCACGATGGTAGTGATGGCAATCGGGAATATGATCTTCTCGGTCTTGCTAACGGGACGCAATTGGCTCATCTTGATGGCGCGTTCCTTCTTGGTGGTCAGGGCACGCATGATAGGCGGCTGGATCACAGGAACAAGGGCCATGTAAGAGTAGGCTGCAATGGCGATGGGACCTAACAGCTCAGGGGCCAATTTTGATGTCAGGAAGATAGATGTAGGACCGTCGGCACCGCCTATGATACCTATTGAGCCGGCCTGAGCCTCGGTGAAGCCCATTGAGTTGGCTGCAAGGAATGTCAGGAAGATACCCAGCTGAGCGGCTGCGCCCAGGAGTAGGCTCTTGGGGTTGGCAATCAGCGGACCGAAGTCAGTCATGGCGCCTACGCCCATAAAGATGAGGCAGGGATATACACCGGCTTTTACACCTATATAAAGAATGTCCAGCAGACCACCCTCACGCATGATAGTACCATAGCTGTGATAGGCAGGGCTGTTAGCGTCAAGGAATGCTGTCCAGAGTTCTGAATGATACATCCCTGCACCGGGCAGGTTTGTAAGCAGCATGCCGAATGCGATGGGGAGCAGCAGGAGCGGCTCGTATTGCTTCTTGATAGCCAGGAACAGCAGGAAGAAGCTCAAAAGGAGCATAATACCCTGCTGTAGGGTTATGTTCATGAAGCCCATCTGCTCAAAAAATTCCAGAATATCACCCATTTTCTTTCAG
>JAFZKR010000097.1 GCA_017551845.1 Bacteroidaceae bacterium | reverse complement strand
ATGAGACGGATCTGTGCCTCCTGCTCAACGGGCTCATGTGTAGGACCGTCCTCACCTACGCGGAATGCATCGTGAGTCCAGATGAACTTGACGGGGAGTTCCATGAGAGCAGCCATACGTACGGCGGGCTTCATGTAGTCTGAGAATACAAAGAATGTACCGCATGCGGGGATAACACCACCGTGCAGAGCCATACCGATGCAGCAGCAAGCCATGGTGAGCTCGGCTACGCCAGCCTGGAAGAATGCACCGCTGAAGTCTCCCTTAACCATGTTGGTTGTATACTTGAGGAAACCGTCGGTCTTATCGGAGTTGCTCAGGTCAGCACTTGCGCAGATCATGTTGGGAACCTGCTGTGCCAGCTGGCTCAGAACAGCAGCTGATGCTGAACGTGTAGCATCATCGGGCTTCTGCTCAACTTTGCTCCAGTCAATCTTGGGAGCCTTGCCGCTGAACCACTCCTTGAGCAGAGCAGCCTTCTCGGGATTAGCCTTCTCCCAGGCAGCCTTGCGGGCGTACTTGGCATCCATGATCTTGCGGAGCTGCTTGGCACGGTCAGCATAGAGTTTCTTTACCTCGGGGAAGATCTGGAAAGGATTCTCGGGATCACCACCCAGAGCCTTGATGGTGTTGATATAAGCATCACCACCCAGAGGAGCACCGTGAGTCTTGCAGTTACGCTCGTAGCTGGTACCGTCGGCCTTGAGGGCACCCTTACCCATGATGCACTTACCGATGATAAGGGTCGGTTTGCCATTGGCATTCTGAGCCATGGTCAAAGCGCCGCGGATCTGGTCAACGCAGTTACCGTTTATCTCATATACGTTCCAACCCCATGCACGATACTTGGCAGCGGTATCCTCAGCGGTCACCACCTTGGTCTCAGTTGAGAGCTGGATGTCATTTGAATCATAGAACATGATGAGGTTGTCGAGACCCAGTGTACCTGCAATACGGCCGGCGCCCTGTGAGATCTCCTCCTGGATACCACCGTCAGAGATGTAAGCGTAGATCTTGTGGTTCATTACCTCGCTACCCAGTACGGCTGCCAGATGCTTCTCGGCAATGGCTGCACCTACTGCAAATACATGGCCCTGGCCAAGAGGACCTGAGGTATTCTCGATACCGCGTGCAACCTCAAGTTCGGGGTGACCTGTAACGGGTGAACCCCACTGACGGAGAGTTGCAAGCTCCTCCATCGAGAACTTACCGGTTAGGGCAAGCTGTGAGTAAAGCATGGGAGCCATATGGCCGGGATCCAGGAAGAATCGGTCACGACCCTCGAACTTCATGTTGCGGGGATCATACTCCAGGAACTCGCTGAAAAGCACGTTAATGAAATCGGCACCACCCATGGCACCACCGGGGTGACCTGACTTGGCTTTCTCAACCATTGATGCAGCCAGAATACGGATATTATCGGCTGCCTTGTTCATCAATTCTTTACTGTTCATTGTTATTTTTGTTTTGATTGTTTTTTCGATAGTTTGCAAATTTAGCAAAAATATGGCATTACACTAAAACGTGTGCTTTTTTATTTGAAGTCATCTTCCCCTCAAATTCATTTTGTTTTCAATAGAATTTATATACTTTTGCATAATAGCAAATAATAACATCATTTATTAGCCTGATGAAGAAACTCCTAACCTTGGCCTGTCTGGCACTTTTACTCCCTCTGGCCATCAATTCGCAAGTCATCAAGAAAGAGGACATCAACGCACAGAATCTTTACAATTTTCGGGGAAGTATGACTGAGTACATAGATCCGAATGTAAAATATTCAAAACCTCCAAAGGGATTCAAACCTTTCTATATGAGCCACTACGGTCGTCACGGTTCACGTTATCTCCTCAACACACCTCAATACAATGATCCTTACAACATACTTAAGCAGGCCGATGACCAAGGCAAGTTGACAGAGTTTGGAAAGGATGTGATGAGACGTCTGGAAATTATGATGAAAGATGCCGAAGGCCATCTCGGTGACCTGACCAAAGTTGGCCAGCAGCAGCATCGCGGAATAGCCCGCCGTATGGTAAGGAACTACCCTGAGATTTTCAATAGCAAATCAACAATTGTGGCTCGTTCCACCACATCTCATCGTGTCATGGCCAGCATGACATCGGCATTGATGGAGTTCTCCACAATCCTGCCCAAAATGTACATTGATTTCAACGATAGCGATTATGACAGAGGTTATATGAACTATGAGGACAATGCCATAAGCCGTGCCAAGAACAGCCGCGAGAGAAGTGTTGCAGTGAGTCAATTCAACGCCAACCATACTCACCCTGAGCGTCTCATGACAGCACTCTTCACTGACACTACATTCATTACCAGATACGTAAGACCTTCCAATCTGACACGCTCCGGCACAATTGACGGTACGCAGGAATCCACTGTAACAGTTATAAACACTCAGGACCGCTCAGCCAACCTTTATAACTTGATATATGACATTGCGGCCAATATGGGCAGCCATGACTTGGGTTTCACTCTAGATGACGTCTTTACATACGAAGAATGGTATGACAACTGGCTTCAAAACAATATGTACTGGTATTCTGTATCAGGATTCAGTCCATTCACCCAGAATCTTGTACCTTATGGTCACTCTACACTGCTTCAGGATATTGTCGAAAAGGCCGACCAAGCAATTTCTGCTGGTTTTCCCAATGCCAATCTCCGCTACGGACATGACACTGCGTTGTTCCCGTTGCTTTGCCTTATGGAGGTAAATGACTGCGCATGGGCTCCAGATGACCTTGAAAAAGTGGCCGAAAAATGGGTCGATTACAATATTGTTCATATGGGAAGCAACATCCAGTTGATATTCTTCAAGGACAAAAAGAATACAGTATTGGTAAGGGCTCTGCTAGATGAAAAGGAAGCTACCCTCCCGGTGGATTGCTATAAAGATTCCAAAGGAAAAGAGTATCCCTATTTCTACGAATGGGACAAGGTCTCCAAACTCTACCGTGAAAAACTGGATTATTGGGCTAAAATGAAAGAAGAACTGACAAACAACAGATGACAGCAATCCTGTGATTACTGTCACTTGCGCTCGTCTTCCTTCCAGTTCTTGTCAATATATTCCTCGCGTGAGAGTGCCGCTGCTATAATATCATTTGCACTCTTTATGATAGTGCTCTTGATCTGGGTTGTGCTTACCCCCGGTGTGTATGGGAAATAAACGACCTTCTTTCCGGGCTGTTTTTCCATCCATTCAAGTCCTTCAAGATACTTGCCTTTCCAGTCATCGCCTATCGTCACAATATCTATATTCTCGCGTTGAAGCTGGGCTATCTCTGTCAGTTTGGTCTGCTTCACCACTTTGGTAACACACTTGATGGAGGCCACTATACGGGCTCGCTGTTCGAAAGGTATTATCGGTTTCATACCTTTATAGTGCTCAATAAGCTCATCGGTACTCACCCCGACAATAAGCTCATCACCCAAAGCGGCAGATTTTTCAAGTATATTGAGATGACCTATATGGAAAAGGTCAAAACTACCGGATGTAAAAACCCTTATCATAATATTATTATCGCTTAGTTTTTTTCCTTGCTATACTGTCCATCCCATCGTAATGGGCCTTGAGTTCATTAATATCAACTCCGACATACCCGTTCTCAAGATCGCAATAATCATGAAAATGTGAGTTTCTCTTCTCTACAGGAGGCGGAGTCATAAAATCGTCACCGTACAGTACAGAAAGGAATCCTTCGGGATGCCTGGGAGCACAAAATGTATGGCCTTCGAACTCGCAGGATACAGGCTCTCCGAACACAGACTTGTGATATGCCTTGAAGCCGTCATCATGAGTCATCACATAATTACATCTCTTCCTGCCCTCAAACTCGGTAAGAACCTTTTGGGTTCTTTTGTGCAGTTTCTCCTTGGAAACCGTTTTCTGCAACAAACACAGAAAGAATGAACCGAGCCCCTTACCATGCTTGTACGGATCTCTATACACCAGATAAAGCATACGGCGCTTCAGATTGAAACGGTAGTAATGCCATGCCCTAAGCAGTTTGTTGTCAGGCACTGAATCAAGCGGAAAGATATCCATATAGATACCGCCCACATAACCCAGGTAGAAACGTTCCACAAGCGTGGTGCTCCTGTCCTCAAGTTTGGCAAAATATTTGGGATAACTCAAATCATTATTGTAAGCCACTATAGAATATGGCTCAGGAAACCACTCTGCAGCATGTTCTATCAGCAAGTCATAATCACTGCGCATAAGAGCAATATCCAAATCATCATCCCAAGGTATGAATCCTTTGTGACGCACAGCTCCGAGCAATGTTCCCGCAATGACATAATATCTGATGTCATGTTCCTTGCATACCTTGTCAATCGCACTCAACAGGCCCACACACTTGAGCTGGAACTGCCTCAAATCATAGTTATATGGTTTGTCTGATATCATTATCAATCTCTGTTAATCTTACCGAATGTCTTGATACTAGTATATTTGCGCCACAAATTAAGATGCCGTTCGGATGGGACTCCATGCCTATCTATGTAATCCTGTGCCTCAGCTATCATACGACGACAGCACTGTCCGTCCAGATGAGGATCATAGTTCTCCACTATCCAACGTCTTTTACTGGCAGCATCAGAATCACTGACAGCCCTATCAAATGCATCAACAATTTTTTCGGGATTATCTGTATTCTCCCAATAGATATCCTTGGCAATAGTCCTGAACGTCACAACAGGACGGTCCAACAACAAGAACTCATAGACCGATGATGATGTGTCACTTATCATCACATCACTCATCATCTGGTAGTGCGTAACGTTCTCTGATGCTTCTATATATATGGCATCCTGACGACCTGATGCCCAAGATCGGTACTCATCGGTCCATACACTCGATGTGAGGGGATGGAACTTAAGTATAAGCAGTATATCCCTTGAGGCGCACAACTGCTCCAATGAATGTTTAAGGTATGGCAATGAAGTGAGTTTTGGAGAGAATGTAGGAGCATATAGCACAACACTGCTTTTGCCGTATTCCTTGAGCAGTCTTTCCTTTTCGGTATCATAGTCATGCAGATGCCGGAATATCCAGTCCTGCTTTGTCCAGCCGGTCTCACGCACCTCAAAGTCCCCGTATCTGCGAGCCAACGCTTCAAAATGCGACGTAAAAAAGGGCCCCTGCGTTAAATACGTATCAAAATACCTGCGAATTATCCAATGGTCCTTTTTCTCGGCAGCATACCCGTGGAAAACCTGAATTTTCACCCCAGGAAGATAATACGGCACTATGTTACCAGGAACAAATATAGCCTCAGGACTGAAATCATAAAGTTCCTGGATGGAACTTGTCCACAGGGCATTATCATCCAGACTGAAATTCTTGATTTTTTGAGTATGTATATACCACAAGACATCATGACATTTCTGCGATAAAGCCTCCTCATAAAGCGGTTGGAGGATATCAATCGCATACCGGTTCTCGCAGAATAACGCTATCCTCATCAGGGCAAGTTTTCTATTTCACAAATGATAGCTGCCAGTTCGTCCAAATCCGCCATTGAATCACTTCCCATGTGAGAGACACGAAAGAAATGTGGCTTACCGCTAGGCATTATGAATATGTCGCGTTTCTGTAACTCATCGCAGAGAACTCCGGCATTCCGATGTACGAAGAAACCAGTAACCGCGTTGGAAGGATTGCTGGCGGGAATCTCCCAATCATGCCTTGCACACAGTTCACGGAAATATAGAGCTTTCGCACGAGTTTCAGCGATTATCCCTGCAATACCTTTCTCCATATTACGACGCATACGCTCATGTATCTGCATAAATATGGTGGTTGCGGGACTGAACGGTGTCTGACCACGCTCCAAATTCTTGAGATTGTCCTGGAAATCCAGATAAAAATTATTGTGCCTGAAATCCACCTGCAAGGCTTTCTCCGAAAGAAACACAAGCGAAGCACCAGGAGGCAGGTTCAAGCCTTTCTGGGAGCTTGTCACAGCCACATCTATTCCCAATTGATCCATATCCAGATCCTCAGCCAGAAATGAACTTATCACATCGGTCACTAAACTGGTCCCGGTATTGCGACATATATCCGATATACGCTTCAAATCAAAAAGCTGGCCAGATGAAGTCTCATGGTGCTGACAAAGAAACACTTTAGGCTTATAGCTCCTGACTCTCTCCTCAAGCATGTTATAGTCAATATCCTCAGCAAAAGGAATTCGCATGGACTCGTTCTCCACCCCATGATAGTTACAGATTTCCACCCACCGGTGTCCGAATGTTCCACCGTCTATGATGAAAGCCTTTCCGAGAGCAGCCACATAATTCTGCACCACTGATTCCATAGCGGCCGTTCCAGAAGAAGTGAAAAACATCACCCTACCTTTACGGCAACCTATTGCATCCAGAAGCATACGTTCGTTTTCCTTCATCAAACTGGAAAACCAAGCAGTGCGCATATAGGGAATCTGCCGGGATGCGATATCCAGGATATCATCCTCTATTATGCCGGGAAATGCATACGTTTTCATATCAACAAAGTGGTCTGCCCTGAAATTCTATGGTCTTATTTAGCAAAAATCGGGAGACAATCTGAACGGTTGTCTCCCTGACTATGCCCATATAAGGAATCACTCCCCCGAGGGAAGATCCTGTATCTCTATCGGTGAATCAAAAGTCGTAGTGGAAGACTCGGGATTCTCCATTCTGGTCTCTATAGCCTCGTCCTCCAAGACCGAACCGGTATTTACAATTCTAGGCTTGGATACATAAGCAGTGACAATGCTGAGAAGGGCTATAAGGATTATCAATGTCCATGTGGTCTTTTCAAGAATATCGGTAGTCTTGCGGACACCCATAATCTGGTTGGACGATGAAAAACCGGCAGCCAGACCACCGCCCTTTGAATTCTGGATTGTGACAATAAAGCAGAGGAATATTGCCAGAATCACGATAATGACAAGCAATGTAACAAACATTTTTCTATTCTGTTTTTTGATTTATCCTAACTAATTTCTCCAAATACCGGATTTGGTCCGCAAAGTAAATGCTTTTATTTGGAAAATTCAAATATAGAGAACGAATTATTTCCAATGCCTTGTCATATCTATGCTGTTTGAGATAAATCCGGGCTAGAGTCTCGGTATAAAAGGCATCCTCCACATCCTCTTGTTCTGAAACGTCCTGTATTACGTCAATATCAGTTTCTACAGGAACAACAATAGCCTTTCTCCTGCTTACCGTCCCCTGAGCTGATGACTTGATAAAAGCATCCAGAAGAATTTCGGTCTTGGAACGTATGGCACTTTCGGCCTGCGTTTCAGGACTGTCAGGCAGATTCTTCACATAAGCCTCAACATAATCGGCAGGCAAATTGAGAATATCATTACAAACCGGATTGTCCTTGCCGGCGCTACCCTCAATAAAATCGTCAAGCAGGGACATCAGCCGTTCGTCCTTTTCATGTCCCATCACCAGTTGGCCACTGTAGCGTTGAAAATCTGATCCACTATATCGTCAATCATCTGCTGGACGAGCTCTTCCTGAACTGAGGCGAGCTGCTGGCTCGAATCATATTCCCTTGTAGCCGAAAAACTCTTTTCAAAGTCATCGTCATGGTGCTTGGTATTGACGAACTTCACCTTGACCGACATCTTAAGTTGAACCATGGATGAGTAACCGCTAGCCGCAATGGACTTGTTCGTCTGATCGTAGGAAGTAATCTCTCCGGATATGACGAGGTCACCGTCCCGTTTCACCTGCCTCAACTTAGTCTGGTGATTATAAATATCACTTATCGAGTTGTTGAACATGGGAGCCATGGGAGCCCACTGATAAGTAGCTCTGTTCTGAAAGTTTTCAATAGAAATAGTCTTAATGGTATTGTAATCAATTGAAGCGCCATTAAGCTTATAAGAAGGTAGACACGATATTGCCGTCAATACCATGAAAAGAGATGCTGCTATAAGAATTCTGTTTTTCATTCCAGATTATATTCCTTGATTTTCCTGTATAAAGTACGTTCTGATATGTTCAGGTCTGCTGCTGCATTGCGGCGTTTTCCACCATGCTTTGCCAAAGCCCTGCGTATCATATCCTTCTCAACTTCATCAAGCGAAAGAGTTTCCTCTACATAAACCTCAGTATCCTGGATATCATCATCGGCCTCATTCTGAGTGCTTCTCACACTTTGGACCGGTGATATGGTCTCATGTGGAGTGATTATTGAAACCTGCTGAGACTGAACCTGAGAGGTATTCTGAGAAAGGGTGTTAACCTGAGCTTTGAGATCTGTCACGTCACGGCGCAAGTCAAACAAAACCTTGTATAATATCTCACGCTCGTCACGAAACTGATTATCATGCTGCCCATTACCAGCAAGCATGGGAAGCATGGGACCGGGACTTTCCGGAAGATACTCCTGAAGCATATCCCCTGTGATAAGTCTCTGTTGAGCCATTATTGATATCTGCTCAGTGATATTCTTGAGCTGACGTACATTACCCGGCCATTGATATGACAAAAGCATCTGTCTGGCATCCTCTGCAAGCTGCACTGCGGGCATACGGTATTTTTCAGCACAATCAGCAGCGAACTTCCTGAAGAGCAAAAGTATATCATTACCCCTTTCACGCAATGGGGGCACTTTGACAGGAATAGTGCTGAGACGATAGAAAAGATCCTCACGGAAACGCCCCTGCTCTATTGCCTTAAGCAGATCCACATTGGTAGCAGCCACTATACGGACATCGGTCTTTTCGACCGTGCTGGAGCCCACTCTTATGAACTCGCCCGATTCGAGTACACGTAGAAGACGTGCTTGTGTAGCAAGAGGCAACTCAGCCACTTCATCCAGAAAAATAGTTCCTCCATCGGCCTCACCGAAATAACCTTTGCGGTCACTGATCGCGTTGGTGAATGCACCTTTTATATGTCCGAACAATTCCGAGTCAATAGTTCCCTCTGGGATGGCACCGCAGTTTACAGCCAGATACTTCTTGGTCTTGCGCAGGCTGTTATCATGTATTATTCTGGGGAACACATCCTTTCCGGCTCCGCTCTCACCGGTAATCAGTACCGTCAGATCAGTAGGTGCCACCTGCATAGCCACGTCTATGGCGCGGTTCATTTCCGGAGAGTTTCCTATGATTCGGAACCTCTGTTTCATCCTTTGTACTTCATCTATATTCATCCCGTTCCAAAATATACTGACAAAAGTACACAATTTCGCCCATTGGAGGAAATAATACGGAAATTTTGGCAGTTTTTTTGATTCGCAACGACGAGGAGCATTAATAATACTTATCTTTACTTATCTTTGTTATTGGAAATACGGTATCTCATAAAAACGGATACAGACAACCGTCACAAACCACAGACATGATTATGAGAATCAAAACTTTAAACATTTTTTGGGTCGCTATTGCCATCATATTTGCCGGCAGCCCTATGTACGCACAGGTTTTTGTTCATGAATACAATTCACCGGACGGCATCACCTACTCATTGGATAAGGAGACACACACCGCACAGGTGACAATGTTAGGCAATGTTCCTGACAGGATAGACATACCCCCATACATATCAGTCAATGATACTGTCTTTACTGTCATATCATTCGATGTGACTGACTATAGCGATTTAGACAATGTACTTGTGTTAAGCTTGCCATCATCTCTGCAGTATCTGAAGCCTGGCAGCATCAATCTGTTCCCAAACATACAGGAACTGTACTCATGGGCTGTAAATCCTCCGCTCGTGAGCGAAGACATATCCGAACGCGTGCTATTCATCGCTGATGACGATACTCCATCATGTACTCTATATGTGCCCGCCATAAGCCTTCAGCTCTATAATTCAGACCCTTGTTGGAACTCTTTTACCGCAACATCGGCTATAGATGCCCCGATTACATCAATAATCGTATCTGACAGCCTTTACATTACTGTTCCTGAAAATACACATGTAAGCGAACTTATCCTGTCTCCCCATATTAACGCGGGAATATTCGGGCATCTCACCGTCAAGGGGAATGGACTGAGTGCTGATTATTTTACAATGCGTTATGACCGCAATGCAGATTACGACCAGAATCAGGATGAAGTCCAGCACATAAACGACGCCACTCTGATAGCCGATAACAACCTCATTTCCGCTAATACTGCCACGGAGATGGTTATCATGCCATACAGATGGAATTTCATTTCATTCCCTTACGATGTAAAAGTCTCGGACATAAGATATCCTGACAGTGCGGATTTCGTCATCCGACGTTATGACGGCAGTGCCCGTGCAGTTTCAGATTTTGACGGTTCCTGGAAGGAAATGACCATTGACAGCACTCTGCGGGCAGGAGAAGGTTACATAATACAAGTGCGGAATTATTCAATTTTCACCTATGATTACGAAGACTATTCATCAGTTGGGACATTTGATAATGGCGCACCTCTCCTCACATTCCCGACATCAGCCAGTACTATGTTCAGTTCCGGAAGTATAACTGTCAGTCTGAACGATTATCCATCCGAATTCAAACAAAACAGAGGATGGAACTTCGTCGGCAATCCTTACCCTTGCTGCTTCGACATGAAATACACGGATTATTCCGGAACATATTGGGTTTGGGACTACTATTCCGATTCATTTGTTTCCAAATCAACAGAATACGACGATTATGTACTGCTTCCCGGTGAAGCGTTCTTCATACAGTGCCCTAAAGAAAAACACTCCATCACATTCAACCCTGAAGGCCGCAGACATGAAAGGAAAGAGATCCTACACTCATCCAAAGTATCCATGAGAGGAGGATATCCTGCACTTGAGTCAGCATTCAGGATGCCTCTCGCATCTGTCGGGACACATGGGTATTGGAACCCCGATAATCCAGGAGAACCCGGTTGCAATCTCTGGAATCCGGATCTTGGACGCATAGTGATAGACTATTACAAGGCGGGCGGTCTGGGAACGGCCATCGACAATGCCATTGGACTGACCGAAGGACACACCTATTTTGATGAGACAGTGGCTCAGATTCGCGGTCGTGTTAAGGAGATTGTCATTGTAGGCCCCTTCGATGCGTCAGATATATGGGCATACCACGACTATACTGAATGTATGGTATTGGATTTGAGCCGTACCACTGGCTGGAGAAAGATTCCTACAGGAGCGTTCAGCGAGAGTACCCTACACACGATTCTCCTACCCGAATGCATTGATTCCATAGGCCCTTCCGCCTTCAATAACTACAGCGGCCTATCTGCTCTGCATCTCCACTCACTAATTCCTCCTGTTGTAGACACGGATGCTTTCGACAGCATACCTAAGGGTGCTACTGCATACGTACCGGCTTCGGCATATCCGTTATATCTGACAAACAGCATCTGGAGTCAGATTAACATAGCTCCCTTCACTGACCAGGTGGGAACGATAAGCGTTTCCCTTCCCTCTGATTGGACAGACGGACGTTACAAAGGACTGAAAATTCAGGCAACCAGCAATGAGTACGGACATAAAAGCAGTTTCCTGATAACCGAAAAAGGAACATATCAGTTCAACAATCTTGTCAAGGACGGTTCGTACAAGGTGGAACTGAAAAGGAACGACGGCATAACACTTAGTCTGATTGACGATATCGTGGCTAGCCAAGACGGAACCCAGGCTCTCCTGCCCGACATCTTCAACATGTATTCCGATGTGGTGAAAGTATTTACGGCCGAAGGTCTTGACATCACAAGTCAATGCATTGTCAAATGGTATAATGCCGACGGAGGGGTTATAGGAGAGAATTATCTGATAAAGGATATTACACTAGGAAGTAAACTTGATTACACAATAACCCTTCCCGAGAGATATGCGCTCGAATATACTCTTTCGGACTCCGTATTCAGTTTTACACAAGGTCCTGAGAATGCCGTTCTGCAACATGCCCTTACCTCCATTCCCAAAAAACGGATTGAAGGCATAATCTGCGATGCAAATAACGGTCAGCCGATTGATGGAGCACAGATAATAGCTTCCTATCGCATAAACGGAGGTTATACCAGATCCTTTACTGCACAATCCCTGCAGGACGGAACATTCAGCATGGAGATTCCCAAGCGTGACGGCATACTGACAGTTGTTGCCGATGGATTCTTTGACAAGAGTACCAGCTTTGATGTTTCTTCACCTGAGCCACTATCCATATCGATGGAGAGATTAAGCGGACAGAAATTGTTCATCAGTTTGTCCTATACGACAGCGGGTGATGAAGAGAATGCTCCTGTTACAACTCAGGGATATTCCGAAACAAGCGACCTGAAGTACAGCTTCTACAACAATGAAAAATGCGGAGAACTGAAAGGATACAGGATTCAGTACCCATATATATGGTTTGTCTCTGATACCATTGACACAAATGATTGCATTTCAGTTAATGTAAGCAGCAAGAAAGGGGTCTTTGAAACCATCGAAACTGAACTGTTCTTTAAAGACAACGGTCAGGACACCCTTAACATCAACATACACGAACGCGGTCGTCTCAAAGTGAGATATGCTTCGGCCAACGACAAGTACTTTAATGTAATCCTGTTCAATCAAGAGGGCAATAAGATAAGCGGCGCCCAGTCAACGGCCAAAGAAGTCCTGATAAAAAACATACCTGAAGGTACGTATACAGTTGTTGCAGCATCGGGTAAGAACGGCAACATAAGCATAACCAGACTTGAGCAGTTGGATGAACTCGGCCTTGAAGCTGACGTTGACTATGTCAGCTCACAGGCATGGGTGGAACGTGGCTGGATAAACAAGATAGAATTTGAAAGCCTGCCTGTTCTTGACATAACAAGCAAGAATTATCTCACATGGGCCTCCTTAGAATCCGAGAAAGTCAAAGTCTATGACGGAGATTTCACTACTTTGGACTGCCAGTTCAGTTTCCGTCCTGACCTTTTGGAGAATATGGACAATGTCAACGCCGTCATTGACCTTCCCGCAGGATGTGCTTTCAAAAAAGGCAGCGTATTGCTGAATGGAGTACCAGCCGATGCCGACCTTGTATCATCGGGCAATGCATACAAGGTCATTATTCCCATTCAGGAAGGGACAATGGCCAACCGGATCAGATTGTCAGTTGTGCCTTCGCTTTCCGGTACGGCCTATTTTGCCGCATCAGTAAATTTCATGAGCAACGACATCAGACAGACTGCACTGATCGGAAGCACACAGGTTAGAGTAGAAGGAATAGCCATTCACTCTCAGAGGATGACAATCAAAGACTCAATATCAATCAGCGGCACCGCACCTGCCGACGCATCAGTGTTGATATATGACGGAGACAAACTTATAGCAAGCACCACCGCCTCGCTTGCCCACCAGTGGTTTGTCCGTGCCGGTCTGGTTGATGCTGAACTTCTGTCACGCCACCCCATTTCGGCTCAGATACAATCAGAGAACGGTTGGGTCAGCACAGATACGGTAAGCTGCCTGTACAATCCGTACGGAGTCTATAACGCAGGAGTCCTGATGGAACTATACAGTCCACAAGTCCATTACGATGTTTGTGACGTGTATGAATCCCGACAACTCGGTGAAAAAAAGATTCCCAAGACCTATGAACCTTTTAGTCCGGGTTGGTTCAATAACACTACCGAAGGAATGGCGGCAAAGGAATCCATAGCATTTGAATTAGGAATCAGCAGATCGGGAGGAGGAGGTTATGGATTGATGCCTTGGGATGACTATTACTCATGGAATGGTGCCGCTGTATATTTTGATGCTGAACGGGGTGAGGCTGAGCCCTCTTACACTCTTGGCAATTTTAACGCCTTTGTATATCGTTTCCAGGCCATGTTCCCGGGCTGCGACAGCACGGATGTTTCGGATGTGGTTTTCCATGTAATACTTGAAGACAGCGTTGTGAACAAGATACCGGGACACTTTGTGGAACCCGGTCATTGGGAAGGTTCCCGTGCATACAGTTCTGACGGAGCCCTTCCTGTCAATGTGTCCAAAATCACTTATACACCTAAGAAAACACTGCCTTATGACTCAATTCCTTCCATCAAGAATCTCAATGCCCTGATAAATGAAGAATACGAAAGGGCACAAAAGACAGCGCGTCTGCACGAACTGAAAGAATCTGCTTTGGCAATAGAATCAAGGCCTGAACTTTCCGATGCCGATAAAGATTTGTTGCAGAGATATTTGAATGAAGGCATGAGTCTTTATTCATATAAACCTTCTGTAACGCTTTCTGATGAACAACTTCAATACATTGAAAGTATCCAGGGACTTGATTATGAGGGATTCTTTGAAGCTCTCAAGGATCTTCCAGGTGCTGATATATCCCAGGATATGATTGATTACATTCTCGGACGCAATAAAGATTATCCTATATACGGAACCATAGAGCCAAGAGAAATATATCCTGGCTTCTACTCTCCAAGAGTCACATACAATTTCCGTTACAGCAATGGCATAACCGATATCCTGCAGCCTGACCATCAGTGGGATTTCCAGTACTCTGATGACCATAGGAGTATAGTCATCTCGGATTCTGAAGGCAATTACTTAAAACTGGAAGATATAATGCCGGCCAACAGCAGTCTCGTAAGGCAGCGTGGTGACGAAATTGTTAAGTCCATACTGCCTTCACAGAAGGATGTAGATGCAGCATTAAACACAATATCCAACGAAGTCAACGCTGCCGGAATGGCATCCGCTACAGTAGGAGCTGCCGCGGATATAGTAATGAATAATTTTAAAGATGCTGCTAACGCTCTCGGATTGGCCGAAGGGGCATCCGTTGTGGGAGGCCTTGGAGAGAT
>JAFZKR010000096.1 GCA_017551845.1 Bacteroidaceae bacterium | reverse complement strand
GTTCCTTCCAAGCAGGATCTGGTTGACATCAAGAGCAATGTTAAGAACTCACAGTTCGCACAGCCTCTGTTCGAGTTCTCTGGCGCCTGCTCAGGTTGCGGTGAGACTCCGTATGTCAAGCTGCTCTCACAGTTGTTTGGTGACCGTCAGCTGATTGCCAACGCTACCGGTTGCTCATCAATCTATTCAGCTTCTATTCCTTCAACTCCTTACACCAAGAATGAGAAGGGTCAGGGTCCTGTATTCAACAACTCACTGTTTGAGGACTTCTGCGAGTTCGGCTTAGGTATGGCTCTGGGTAACAAGAAGATGAAAGAGCGCGTTGCCAAGCTGCTCACTGAGATGATTGAGTCCGATAAGACCAGTGCCGAGTACAAGGAACTTGCTCAGGAGTGGATTGCCAACCGTGAGGATGCCGATAAGACCAAGGAGATTGCTCCAAAGCTGCGCGCCTGCATTGCGGAGAGCGCTGCCAAGGGCTGCCCCGTTTGCAAGGAACTCCAGACTCTTGACCACTACCTGGTTAAGCGTTCACAGTGGATCATCGGTGGTGACGGTGCTTCATACGATATAGGTTACGGCGGTCTTGACCACGTAATTGCCAGCGGTGAGGACGTTAACATCCTGGTTCTGGATACTGAGGTTTACTCAAATACCGGCGGTCAGGCCTCTAAAGCTACTCCTCTGGGCGCTATCGCTCAGTTCGCCGCTCAGGGTAAGCGTATCCGCAAGAAGGATCTGGGTATGATTGCTACCACTTACGGTTATGTATATGTAGCTCAGATTGCAATGGGTGCTGATCATGCACAGTGCCTCAAGGCTATCCGTGAGGCTGAGGCTTGGCACGGTCCTTCAATCGTAATCGCTTACGCTCCCTGTATCAACCACGGTCTTAAGGCCAAGGGCGGCATGGGTAAGAGCCAGGCCGAGGAGAAGAAGGCTGTCGAGTGCGGTTACTGGCACTTGTGGCGTTACAACCCCGCCCTCATTGAGGAAGGCAAGAATCCGTTCTCACTTGACTCTAAGGAGCCTAACTGGGAGAACTTCCACGACTTCCTCATGGGTGAGGTCCGTTACCTGTCAGTCAAGAAGGCATATCCCAACGAGGCCGAGGAACTCTTCGCCGAGGCCCAGAAGATGGCCCAGCTCCGCTACAAGAGCTACGTCCGCAAGACCCAAGAGAATTGGGAAAATTAAAAACGTGCAATTGGGGACTGTCCCCAATTGCACATTTTTGGTTAAAAAAGGAGCATTCGGGTTGCCGGATGCTCTTTTTTGTTTAGATTTGCATGATTATGAAGGACTTATTTTGTTTATTTATTGCCGCTTGCCTGACAATTCCGGCTGTGGCGCAAGAGAAAGAGAAATTCGAGTTGGGCAAGCCCGATGACGATAATTACCGGTACTTGGATGAGTATCAGGCTCTCAAGGATTATATTGATTACTCAAAGTATCCTAATTTCAAACTGGGCGTGGGTATTATAGCCAGCGACTATCTCAACAATTCTTTGGTCAAGAATATGGTCAACAAGAATTTTACTGAGACTGTTGCGGGCAATGAGATGAAGATGGGCAGTTGTGTGAACAGCAACGGCGTAATGGATTTCTCTACGGTGAAGAAATTCGTGAATACGGCAACCAAGGCCGGTCTCAATGTTTATGGCCATACTCTTGCCTGGCACGCACAGCAGCCAAACGGTTGGCTGAAAAAACTCATTGCCGATAAACCGGACATGGATTCTGATGAAGTATGGGAAGAGATAGCGAGCAAGGATTTCCGTACGAACAATAGTGTCGGTTGGAAAGCCGATGAGTCCACTTATGGATATAGCATCAACTTCGATTCTAAAGATGGTCTTAAAGTAACTACCACCAAGTCATATTCATGGGAAGTCCAATTCCTGCCTATGACTGACATACTTCTCACAAAGGACAAGACCTACAAGATGATAGTAACCATAAAAGGTTCTAAGGAAGGAAAGGTGGATGGCCGGCTGGGAGACTGGGGCGGCGGTGCGAACTTCAGTGTTTCTTTCACTTCAGAATGGAAGGATGTCGAAGTAAGCATCAAGCCTACAATGGATAGCAACTTCATACTTCTGCATATTCCCAATTACGTAGGTGATGTCTATATCAAGACCATCAGGTTCGAGGGCTATAAGAGAAAGACTGTTCCTCAGACCATGCAGGAGCGTCACGATACCTTAGTCTACGCTATGGATAAGTGGATAAAGGGTATGATGGAAGCTTGTGGCGGTAAAGTCAAGGCTTGGGATCTTGTCAATGAAGCTGTTTCCGGTGGTGATAATGATGGTGATGGTTATTACGATTTGCAGCATTCTGACGGCTACGATCCGGATGGGGCCTGGGATGTAGGTGGCGATGCATTCTATTGGCAGGATCACATGGGCGATCTGGAATATGTACGTCAGGCTTGTCGTTTGGCCCGGAAGTATGGTCCGGAAGATATAGTTCTCTTTATCAACGATTATAACCTGGAGTCCGACTGGGATGACAATAAGAAACTCAAGTCGCTAATCAATTGGATAAAAAAGTGGGAGGCCGATGGTGTTACCCAAATTGATGGTATAGGAACTCAGATGCACATCAGTTGCTATGAAAATGCTAATCTTCAGAAAAGCGCCAAGGACCACATCACCAAAATGTTCAAACTCATGGCTGAGTCAGGCAAACTGGTTCGCGTCAGCGAAATGGATATGGGTTATGTCCGCGGTTCGAACAAATGGGATGGCTCAATCAAAACCGGTAAAGTTACTGAAGCGGAGCACAAGAAGATGGCCGACTTCTATGAGTGGATTCTTAAGGAGTACCTCCGTTTAATACCCGCCTCGCAGCAATGGGGCATTTGCCAGTGGTGTGCGACGGACTCTCCGGATAACAGCGGTTGGCGCGCAGGCGAACCTGTGGGTATCTGGGACAAAGACTACTACCGCAAGCATGTTTATGCCGGATTTGTTGACGGACTGGGTGGCATCCCCAGCGGCATTGAAAGTGTTGAGGCAGACAATGCTGTTGATATCTCAAAAGGAATTTACAACCTGTTAGGTCAGCGAGTGTCGGCAACGTCTATTGAAGAACTTTCTCCTGGCGTTTACATATCAGGTGGTAAAAAGGTTGTGATTAAGTAAGAACATGCTAAACAAAAAAGAGCATCCGATTTTTCGGATGCTCTTTTTTGTTATGAATGCTCTATTATGAGATTGCGATGCTTTGTACGGCCTGCGGCTGCTTTTCGGCAGGCAGCTTGGGAACGTTGATTGTCAGCACACCGTTCTCAACTTTTGCCGATATCTTGTCGCGGTCAGCGTCATCGGGCAGGATGTAACTCTGGTTGAACTCCTGATAGGTGAACTCGCGGCGTATGTAGTTACGCTTGTTGTCCTCCTTGTTCTCTTCGTTCTTGCGGGTCATTGAGATTGACATGATGCCATCATTATCGACCTGCAGGTTCAACTCCTCTTTCTTGAGGCCCGGAACTGCGAACTCAAGTTCGTAATTCTTCTCGTTCTCAATAACATTCAGTGCAGGAACTGCGCTTGATGTGCGGGTTGTGAACCAATCATCATTCATAAAATCGTTGAACAGACTAGGTAACCAATTCTGGTTGTAGTTCTGATTTCTACGTGCGAGTAACATAGTTGTAACCTCCTATACTTTAAATTAAACATTTCTTTTTATCGTCCTCCCTTTCGGGCCGGCTTCGCAGTATAGAAGACAAATCAAATGCCAATATCAATTATATGACAAAATGACACTCGAAAAACAAATTGCCATGACAAACTGGCAATTTAGGAGATTATAAGTCGGCCAGGGGGGTGGACCAGATATCGCCGGACAGGTGCTTGCGCTCATCGTCAATCTTGAGCAGAGCCTCGCGGATATCGTTGTCAAGGGCGTGGTCCAAATCACAGTATCCGCTACAGTTAATGGCGGACAAGACGTTTACCACTGTGAGTTTCTGAGTGTCAGTAGATGGCACGTAGGCAGGCTCACGCTCTTCGGCATGAACGGTTTCAAGTAAGCCGGCATCGGTTAAAGTGTCCAGTGATGAGATTACGTAGCGGTGCGGAATCTGGAGTTTCTTGACTATCTCCTTCATCTTAAGAGCGGGGAGTCCCTTGTTGAACCTTTTGCAAATCAGTGCCAATACCATAAGACAATAGAAATCTTCATGGCGTCGGCTTATCTTTTCGGGCTCCTTGAAATAGTTGAAGTTATCATTGTTCTGACTTACGTATGCCAGTTGGCAGCCGAAAAGCACTATTGACCATGATATGTTACACCAGAGTAGGAACAACGGCAGAGCGGCAAAACCTCCGTAGATGGCGTTGTAACTGGATAGGGAGAACTGTCCTTGGAAGTAGAGGTTCTGAAGTGCCTGGAAAAGGCAGCCTGCTATGATGCCAGGTATTATGGCGTACTTGAACTTGACCTTCGTGTTAGGCATGAACATATAGAACCCTGTCAGGATCAGACCGGCTACAAGGAATGGTATGGCTTTGATTATAAACTTAACGAACCATCCCAATAACTGGAAGTTCTCCATTCTGGTAAGTAAAGATGAAACCAGTACAGACAGACCGCTAAGGCAGATAATGCCTATCGGAATCAGCAGCAGCAGAGAGAAGTAGTCAGTTATCTTGCGCCCCATTCCGCGTGCTTTCTTGACGTGCCATATTGCGTTAAGATTATCCTCGATTCCGTTGGCCAATGAATAGACCGAGAAGAGCAGGAATAGCAGACCGATACCGATGAATGCTCCGCTGGAAACATATTGCATATATTGGTCAATGAATTTCATGACTGTATCGACAGTATCATTCTGACCGATGAGTCCATTCTGGAGCAGGCTTGTCACAATATTCTCGAATCCGAATCCGCGTGCTATTGCGAATATAAGAGCTAAGATAGGCACTATGGCGAAAAGTGTGGAGTAGGTGAGGGCGGCGGCGCGGGTCATAACCTTATCGTCAATGAATGTGCGGATGGCAATCACGACAACCTTGACCGTATTGCCTATCGCACGGCGCAACGGTCCTTTCTGGTACAGATCAAATGACCAGATGTCTTTGGTGAGAAAAGTCCTGACCTTCTGGGCCGATTCCTTGATTTTCTTATTCTCTGACATGATAATTTCTTATAAGCCAATGGCAAAAGTAGTGATTAATCTTGAAAAAGATGCAATTGGGGACTGTCCCCTTTTGCTTCTTTTTTAGAGTTTGTCCTTGAGGAAACGGCCGGTGTAGGATTCGGGGCAGGCGGCAACCTGTTCGGGGGTGCCGCAGACTACAATGTGACCGCCGCGCTCGCCGCCTTCGGGGCCCAGGTCGATGACGTGATCGGCACACTTGATCACGTCCATGTTGTGCTCTATTATGATTACGGTGTGGCCGCGACGTATCAGTGCATCGAATGACTCCAGCAGTTTGCGGATATCGTGGAAGTGAAGACCGGTGGTGGGCTCATCAAATATGAATATGGTGGGTTCGGCCTTTTCAAGACTCAGGAAATAGGCCAGTTTTACGCGCTGGCTCTCACCGCCCGATAGGGTCGATGATGACTGTCCAAGCTTGACGTAACCCAGTCCTACCTGGCGTAGAGGCTCCAGTTTCTTGACTATACGGCGCTCGGCGGGGTCATTGGATGAGAAGAACTCGACGGCCTGGTTTACGGTCATTTCAAGGATGTCCCAGATGTTTTTGCCTTTGTATGTTACCTCCAGGACATCGTTCTTGAAGCGACGGCCGTGACAGCTCTCGCACACCATCTGGAGGTCTGACATGAACTGCATGGATACGGTTACAACGCCTTCGCCCTTGCACTCCTCGCAGCGCCCCCCTTCAGAGTTGAAAGAGAAATGTGTGGGCCTGTAACCCATCTGATGTGAAAGCGGCTGGTCTGCAAACAGCTTGCGAATCTCATCATATGCCTTGACGTAGGTGACGGGGTTGGAGCGTGTGGTCTTGCCTATGGGATCCTGATCAACGAACTCTACGGATTTGACCATTTGTATATCTCCTTCCAGACCCAGGCACTCGCCCGGACGTTCCGATGATTCGCTGTAGATATTCTTGAGGTGACGGTACAGCACATCACGCACCAGCGTACTTTTGCCTGAGCCGCTTACGCCCGTAACAACAGTCATCACGTTGAGCGGGAACTTTACGTCTATGCCGTCCAGATTGTTCTGGCGGGCACCTTTTACAAGAATATAGTTGTTCCACGGGCGCCGTGATGACGGAATGGGAATGCTCTCAACGCCAGTAAGATACTTTACTGTCCAACTGTCAGTGTTGTTCTCCAGTTGGTTGGTAGGTCCTTGATATATAATCTCACCGCCGTGACGTCCGGCCTCCGGACCCACATCTATTATATAGTCCGATGCGCGGATAATCTCCTCATCGTGCTCCACCACAACAACGGTGTTGCCTATCTGCTGCAACTGTCTGAGGACCTTAATGAGTTTCTCTGTATCGCGGCTGTGCAGGCCTATACTGGGCTCATCAAGCACGTAGAGTGATCCCATCAGGCTGCTGCCAAGTGATGTTACCAGATTGATTCGCTGGCTCTCACCTCCCGATAGCGTTGCGCTGGAGCGGTTCAGCGTGAGGTAATCCAGACCCACATCAAGCATGAACTGTATGCGGCTGTTTATCTCAATGAGCAGTCGCTTGGCGGTCTGCTGCTCATGCTCAGTAAGTTTCAGGTTGTCAAAGAACTTCTTGAGTTCTGATATTGGGAGTTCAACCAGATCGTTGATAGAGGTGCCGTTAATCCGTACGTAACCGGCTTCTTTCCTGAGACGCATTCCGTGACACTCGGGGCAAGCAGTCTTGCCGCGATATCGGGCCAACATAACGCGGTACTGTATCTTGTACTGGTTCTTGGCCACCATATCAAAGAATGTGTCAATACAGGTTTCATCCCATCCGCGCTCATCCTTGCCGCGACCGCTTCCGTGCCACAGGTAGTCTTTCTGCTCCTGAGTGAGCTGATAGTAGGGGGTGAAAATGGGGAAGTTGTGCTCCTGAGCATGCAGGATGAAATCATCCTTCCATTCTACCATCTTGTCACCGCGCCAACATACCACCGCACCGTCATAAACGCTCAGAGCGCGGTTGGGAATGACCAGTGACTCATCAATGCCTATTATGCGACCAAATCCTTCACACTTGGGGCATGCACCTACGGGTGAATTGAATGAGAACAGGTTCTCTGTTGGCTCTTCAAACTTTATTCCATCAGCTTCAAACTTATTGCTGAAGGTGTGGAGAGTGGTATCGGGTGTATCATAGAAACGGAGCATGCATTGGCCAGAGCCTTCATAAAATGCGGTCTCAACGGAGTCGGTAAGGCGGCTCAGAGTCTCCTTGCTGTCATCGGTTGTAAGACGGTCAATCAGGAGGTATATTTCTTTGGTGAGTGATGAGAGTTCCTTAAGGCATTTGCCATCATTTAGCAGGTCCTCAATACGTATCATCTCAGCCTTATGCTCAATGCGTGTAAAGCCCTCCTTGAGTGATGTGCGCAGCTGCTCCTCCAGATTGCGGCCGCCGCGAATGGGAAGGAGAGCCAATACGGTAAACCTTATACCCTTGGGCTGCTTGAGTACAAACGCCACAACATCATCCACGCTGTGCTTGCGCACCTCCTTGCCGCTTACGGGCGATATTGTCCGGCCTATTCGGGCAAACAGAAGTTTAAGGTACTCGTAAATCTCAGTCTGTGTACCTACTGTAGAGCGGGGATTACGGTTTCCGGAACGCTGTTCAATGGCTATTGTGGGCGGCAGACCCTCGATGAAATCGCACTCGGGCTTCTTCATGCGGCCCAGGAACTGACGCGCATATGACGAGAGTGACTCCACATAACGGCGCTGGCCCTCGGCATACAGTGTGTCGAAGGCCAGTGATGACTTGCCTGATCCTGAAAGACCCGTTATGACGGTAAAGGTATCGCGCGGAATATCAACCGAAATGTTCTTGAGGTTGTTAACTCTGGCACCCTTAACCCTTATTGAATTGTTGTCGCTCTCCACCCTCATTTAGTTTAGGTTTGCAAAGGT
>JAFZKR010000095.1 GCA_017551845.1 Bacteroidaceae bacterium | reverse complement strand
TTATAAGCGGTGTAAACGCATTCACACTTTATGTTACTTACGGATTCCCGCTTGACCTTACTGAACTCATTCTGCGTGAGAACGGCATGACCGTGAACATTGATGAGTTCAATGAGGAAATGGGTAAGCAGAAAGCCCGCGCCCGCAACGCCGCCGCCGTTGAGAATGGTGACTGGGTTGTACTTAAGGAGGGCGAGACCGAGTTTGTGGGTTATGACTTCACTGAGTATGAGACCTCTATCCTGCGCTACCGCGAGGTTAAGCAGAAGAGCGGCGTAATCTACCAGATTGTTCTGGACAAGACTCCGTTCTATGCCGAGATGGGCGGTCAGGTAGGTGACCAGGGCGTAATTGTAAGCGAATTCGAGACAATCGAGATAATTGACACTAAGAAGGAGAACGGCCTGCCCGTGCACATAACCAAGAAACTGCCCCAGCACCCCGAGGCTCCCATGATGGCCTGCGTTGATACCGACAAGCGTCACGCCTGCGAGGCCAACCACACTGCAACCCACCTGGTTGACGAGGCCCTGCGCGAGGTTCTGGGTACACATGTAGAGCAGAAGGGTTCACTGGTAAGCCCCGATGGTCTGCGCTTTGACTTCTCTCACTTCCAGAAGGTGACTGATGAGGAGCTGCGTCAGGTAGAGCGCCTGGTCAACGAGAAGATCCGTGAGGACCTGCCCTTGCAGGAACATCGTGACCTGCCTATTGAGGAAGCCAAGAAACTTGGTGCAATAGCTCTGTTCGGTGAAAAATACGGTGACAAAGTACGTGTAGTACAGTTCGGGAACTCAATAGAGTTCTGCGGCGGTGTACACGCATCATCAACCGGCCGTATAGGTATGTTCAAGATTGTATCAGAAAGTTCAATTGCAGCCGGCGTACGCCGTATCGAGGCTATCACCGGTGAGGCTGTTGAGAACATGGTTGCATCACTCCAGGATACTATAAGCGGTCTCAAAGCCCTGCTGCCCGGTGCATCAATTGAAGCATCTGTCAAGAAAGCACTCGATGAGAACTCGCAGCTCAAAAAACAGCTTGAGGAATTCCAGAAGGAGAAAGCCGGCCAACTCAAGAACAATCTGATTGCTCAAGCAAAAGATATAAACGGTGTAAAGGTTATCAGCGCCGTCATTTCAGCATCAGCCGCAATGGCCAAGGATCTGGTGTTCGGCATCCGTGGTGAAATGACCACAAATACCATCGTGGTTATTGGCAGCCAGGAGGATGGCAAGCCCATGCTTACCGTGAGCGTAAGTGAGGACCTCACCTCACGCTTCAACGCTGGCCAGATGGTACGCGAGGCCGCCAAACTGATTCAAGGCGGGGGTGGCGGTCAGCCACACTTTGCTACCGCCGGAGGCAAGAACCCCGCCGGTATGCAAGCTGCCGTTGATAGCATCGTGAAGGCAATTGAGAATTGAGGAAGGCATTAAAAATTCTCGATTGTTATATACGCCCCCTCTAACGTGATGTTGCCGCCACGTATGTGGAACAAACCTTCGTGATACGTAGCCACATTCTCTCTAAGCATGCGATCAACCATCTGTGAGGTAATAGGGATCTTCAACTGATATTTCATCCTATGGTCAGTAGGAGGGTTAAAATTTACCTCATTCTTTAAAAGATACTGCTGTTGGTTATATAATTGATTGGGGCCCAACAACTCCAGATGCAGCCAGTAATACCACTGGTTTGGTTCCACATAATAACGGAGATAGAAGTAAATTGACTCGCCTGCTTCTAATGCTTCATGAAATGATTCTATATGTTCCTCGTTAGCATCTATATTATTGAGAAGAGGCAAATTGATATTGTATGAAGCGATAGGGAATTCAATCTGATTGCCCTCATATTCACCATCCCTAAAACCGGTTTCTGTATCAACAGCAAAGTCTATGTAAGGCTTTTCAGTGAAAGGTTGGTATGTCCCTGTCTCATCATTTAGGGCCAACGAATCAATCCATCGCCTTAACACTAAACATGAAATCTTGTGTTTCATTCCACCTGTAAACGTATAGTCAGTTTCATAGGCATCTTTGAATGATATGACCCTTGTCCCCAGACCTCCTTCCAGCTCAAACTTCAGAGTAAGGCCCGTTATGTCATTGGGTGGCACCAGAACAGTGAAAGTGACACATTTATTCCGGCTCACATCCTTGCTGCTCAGACCGCTTAGATCAACCTTCATTTCTTTTGCCGAGGAATCGGAGGAGAATATATATTCAGGAGTTGATGAATCATTGCTGAATCTAGCGTCAAAAGAGCCGGACAGATTTCCGGAAGCCGATGAAAGCGTTACATTGGATATAACCATATTATCATCTGCCGATACAGTGAACTCCAAGACAGTGAACATAGGCTTGAAATCCAAGTAAAGACATTTCGGATTGCTACCCTCACCTAACGTCTCTGCCTTCATGGCATACATATATGCGTAATCCATGTTAACGACTCCCGTTTGGGTTTCCGGAATATAGCCGGATATAGTTGCATGTTGTCCGGATTCGCTTACGTTTATGGAACCTGAAGGGTACTTTGCATAGAACCGATAAATTCCCTCACTCAGTTGATTGATATAATTATCTGACGGAAAAAATTCGGCATAGCTGTATCGACCTTCATTTAAGATTGTGGTTGTATCAATCATATAATCATCTATCCTTGATAAACCGGACTCAGGATATAATAATATGGAAATCTTGTCGCCTTTATCCCACTCTATTCTTTCTGTTCCGTCCTGGACATTGTTGCCGAATGATCTCCTGGTCAATATGTTACAGGATTCATCCAGTTCATGCTGTTGTACAGCTATGCCTATAGTCAAAGCTATCACGCCACTGTCGTTTTCAACAGAATCTTTCTTTTGGTGACCTACAATCATCGTCATCTGACCAGGTACAGGTTCATCTTCATCAATGCCTGTTTCCGGTTTCTGTGTACAGCTGATAGCCGAAACAAAGACTAAGCATACCAGCACCAATAACTTGTTCATTCTATTCATCATTTCTGACATTTCAGGTTCAATACAGGATAATGTAAAGGCAAAGATAAGAAAAGTGATGTTTTCCATCACAGAAAACATGGAAAATGTGATATTTAGGCGACACCGACGAATGCGGCCTCCTTACGCTTTAGCAGGCCTCATTCCGGCCAGTTGACCAGATAGACGGTTTGGGTGGCGCGGGTTAGCGCGGTGTAGAGCCAGCGGTAGTAGTCCTCATCCTGCATTTCAGGGGTGACGTAGCCCTGGTCAATGAAGATGTTTTTCCATTGGCCGCCCTGAGCCTTGTGACAGGTTACCGCGTAGGCGTATTTGATTTGCAGAGCGTTGAAGTGCTTATTCTCACGCAACAGTTTCATCTTTTCCTTCTTGTTGGAGATATCGGCATAATCCTCCATCACGCTGTTGAACAGCTTGTCGCTCTCCTCACGCGTAAGTGAGGGTGCTTCGCTATGCAGGGTATCAAGCAGCAGTGTCACATCCATCTCAAGGTCATAATAATCAGGAAACGTCAGCACCGCATCCACAAACCTGAAACCATACAGTTCGCGCTGTCTGCGGATGCGACTTATCACCGCAATGTCACCGTTGGCAATGAATGACGGAACGTCAATATAAGAATCGGTCTCTCCTTCGGCCACAAGACGCTCTGTCCAATAATAATTATTCTTTACTATCATCACATTATCACCACGGTTCAATTCATCCTCCCTGTCCAGGACAGTCCTCCGGATACCTTCGTTATAGACATTGGCACGTTTGTTTGAACGGCACAGCACCATCGTCTCTTCCTGTCCGTCCCTGATGTAACAATCACTTATTGCCTCAATCAGTTCATCCCCTCTTATGCGTTTTACATCCCCGAAACCGTCTAATCTGAACCTGAATTCTCCCGGGATATTTCTCTTCAAACCATCCAGTACCTGCCTCAACAGAGTGGCATTGTACAAAATGCCTGAATCATAACCCTGCCTCATGACCTTATCCAGACACACTTCCGTAACTTCCAAACCATAATGAGAGAGGATTCCTACTGATAACGCAGGACTTTCAGTCTCGCCCACAGGTGGGAGCTGGGCCTGGTCTCCAAGCATCACAAGTCTGCAATTCTTACCCTGATAAACATAGCTTATCAGGTCATCCAAAAGCCGTCCGCTCCCGAACATGGAACCGGATAATCCCTCATTCGGTATCATCGAGGCCTCATCTACAAGAAAAAGCGTATTCTCACTAAGATTCCTGTCTATTACAAATGACGAGCTGTCCAGAATGTTTTTTTGCCTGTAAATCTTTTTGTGAATAGTATTTGCCTGATATCCGGAATAGGAAGAGAAAACCTTTGCCGCTCGTCCGGTAGGAGCCAGCAGGACAACTCTGATATTCTGATGGCGGAGAGCCTTGACAAGCGCCCCCACTAATGTAGTCTTACCTGTTCCTGCATAACCTTTCAGAAGGAACACGCTCCTCTCCTTGCTTCCGGTTACAAAAAGAGACAGCATTACTATAGCTTCTTCCTGTCCTGATGTGGGGGTAAAAGGGTAGTTTTTCGTGATTTCTTGAGACAGTACATCCTTATTCATCAGTTAACAATGCTAAAAAATGCAATTTTGTGGATAAATACCGATAAAATTTCTATTTTTGCGATGCGAAAATAAATAAAAAGACTCATCAATATGAAAAAATTCATTAACATTCTTCTTGGACTCTGCATTATAGGTCTTGCCTATATCTTCTACGGAAGCATCATGGGACCCATAAAATTCTCAAGAGAGAAGGAAATCCGTGACAACGCCGTAATCAGCAGGCTCCTTGACATCAAAGATGCCCAGAGTGAATACCACAACCAGCATGGTGGTATGTACACCGCCAGTTTTGACACTCTGATTGATTTCATAAAGACCGGCAAGGTGCCAATCATCAAGAAGATAGGTGAGCTCTCCGACGACCAGATGGAGGCAGACTGGACTGAGCCGAAAGTACTCGCTCTCTATCAGGATGCCAAGGCTGCCGAGGCTGCTGCCAAGACACTGACCGGCAGCAAAGCTGCAAAAAAAGCTCAGGAGGCCAAGGATATGTGGCAAGAGGCTGCCGACGCAGGTTTCCTCACACTCAATAATGACGGTACCGTCAAGGAGTTCATTTTCAGCCGTGACACAGTTTGGATCAGTGTAATGGATTCACTCTATCATGGTAAGATTGACCCCGATTCACTTCGTTTTGTTCCTTTCGGCAACGGCAAGCAGTTTGAGATGGAGACTTCATGCGACACCACAAAGTCCGGATCCTTCCAGTATTCATTCGCTGCCCAGACACTCTTCAAGACCTATCTCGAGGGACTGGATGCCCAGGAAGTGTTCAATCTGATCGATGACCGTCAGAAGCGTGGCTTGTACGAGGGTATGAGAGTGGACAACAACTCAGGTAACTGGGAATAAATCCCCTTTATAAACAGCATACAAATTTGAAATCCATCTGCACACGCGCGGATGGATTTCCTTTTTTCTTACTACGTAAAATGAGAGTAATAAGCGGGATATACAAACACCGTCGTTTCGAGATACCAAGAACCTTCTCGGCCAGACCTACGACGGATTTTGCCAAAGAGAGTCTATTCAATGTCCTTGCCAACCGTATTGACTTTGAAGAGGCCACGGCACTTGACCTGTTTGCTGGGACAGGAAGCATCAGCATAGAACTGGTTTCCAGAGGTTGTTCCAAGGTAATATCGGTGGAGAAAAACCCTTCCCATTTCAGTTTCATCTGCAAAATAATGGAGACAGTAGGTACGGATAAATGCTTTCCGGTAAAGGGTGATGTGTTCAAATATATAGAAAGGTGTGACGCAAAGTTCGATTTCATATTCGCTGATCCGCCCTATTCTCTTCCCAATCTGGCTGAAATTCCGGACCTTGTGTTAGGACGTCACTTATTGGCCGATGACGGCATATTCGTTCTTGAGCACGGTTCCAAGAATGATTTCTCCGGACATCCCGGATTTACCGACATGAAGGTTTACGGTTCAGTCCACTTCTCCTTCTTCAGACAGGCTTAACCCTACGGTCTGCCGCCGCCGAATCCGCCGGGACCTCCTCCCGGACCCATTCCTTGACCGCCACGGTTTCCCTGAGCCATTCCACGATTAGGTCCCATCGGGTTACCCTGACGCATCTCCTGACGTGCGGCCCTCGTTCCGAACACATTCACACGCAGGATAAAGTGCAGCATTATATAGCTGTGGATACTGTTGTTTTTGGTATCAGTACGACCTGTAGTTGAAACCGTACGGTTCACGTTTGTCTCGTCATTGAGAATATCGTAATACTGAATCTGGAGGGTTCCTGCATTGCCTCTGAAGAAACTGATCGAGGCATTTGCATTCCAGATAAGGTCATCCCTGTTGTATGAACCGCTATAACCGCGACGGCTCTGCATGGTTATGTCGGTACCCAGATTTATGTTCCTCCACGGAAGACGGGCGTTGGCTCTGCCTCCGTAACTGAACGTATAGGTATCCATGTTGCTGTTCTGACGCTGGTTGTTTTCCGAATGGCTGTAGCTGAAACGTCCGTTGGCAGTCACTTCAAGCCAATCGTTCCTATAGGTGACCGATCCGTTCTGACCGGCGCCTATACTCTTGGTAGTACTTAGCACGGCACTGCCTCCGCTACCGGAATTGGCATTATAATTACCGATGCTTCCCGTACGCATATAACTCTCCTGATGTCTGTATGAAGCATTGGAACTTGTAGAATAGCGCCACTTGCTGTTGGGTATGGTCTGGTTGAACTGGACATTTGTACTTGCATTCCAGTTTGTCCAGAAACCGGTCATATTCTGTGGCTGCGTAATGGAGACACCGGTCGTAGGATCATAGTCTGTCCTTTGCGCAACATTTCTCAATGAGTTCTGCAACGATGCATTGAATGTGAATGTCTTGGTCGTTTCCTGAATATAGTTCTGGAACTCGAAACTCAAGGTATTGCTCAATGAAGGAAGCAATCCCGGGTTACCCTTACGGATATTAAGCGGATTACTGTCATCCGTAATGTCTATCATATCCTCCATATTGGGCTGACTGGTATTGCTGCGCAATGACAACTGAATACTCTTCTGCCGGGAGAACCTGTAGCGGTAGTTGAGTGACGGACTCCAATTGTAAACCACTCTGGAGGTATCGCCTATCACCTTACCCATATACTGGAAATTATCCATTCCGGTATATTGAGGCATAAAGTTGACACCCAAGTTGAAATTCGAATTGTTGCCGTTGTAACGGAACTGTAGTGTAAAAGTATGGTTTCTCGTTACATTGGTGGCGGTACGGCTTAATGCGCTGTTCCGATATTGCTCCAATTCGTATGGCAGGAACCATGTATCCTCCCAATCATCAAAGTCAGGTCCCCAGAGAACATAAGTCTCACGGTTCGTGTTACGGTTGCTTACCTGAATCTGGTAGCTCAACTGAAGGTTGCCCCGCCCTGAATCGATAGGTTCGCTCCACATGACACGCCCGGACCAGTTGCTGTTGTCAGTAGGACTGGCATTGTAACGGTTCATGACAGTATCACGTGAGTGCATCTGATAGTAATCCTGCTTATTGTGCGTATAACTGTCACTGGTGCCTTTGGTGCTGGCGAAAGTAAACCTTACCGTAAAGTTACGTCCCTGGTCATTGAATCGTTTGTTGAACTGGAATTCACCGTTTAACTGATTGTTGCTCCCCTCGTTGTGGCTCACACTCTCCTGGGAATTGACTCCGATGGAGTCCAGCATGACAGTTCCCAAGCCCTTATATTCGTCCAGGATATTTACCATATCGGTAGCGATATAAGGATCAGTATTGAATGTAACCGATGAACTCTCAGAGTTGCTGTGATTGCGGCTCATCTGGAAACTTGGACGGAAAATTATGTTCAACGATGTATCAGGCCGCCATTCCATACGGAACTCTCCGTTCAGGCTGCCGTTACCGCTGCTGCTGTTGGAGCGGTTGCTCCGGAATGAAGCCGATGTATATGATGTGGTGAATGTCTCGGACTCTGATTCATTCATGGACCGGGAATCCGAACCGTTCCACCTGACGTTTCCGCCCACAACCAACGGGAACTCATTACGGCGTCGCGGGAACTGCTCACCTATGTTCTTGGAAAAATTCACACCAATCTGAGTAGTCTGGCTCACACCGTTTCCACGACCTGAATTCTGGGTATTGGCATTGACTGAGAACTGCGTGTTGGCCTGGAAACGGTTCAGGGTGTATCGGCCTGAATAGAGAAATTTCAGCCAGTCCCCATAGTCATTGTGACCTACGGGGAATCCTATTCCACCATCAATATTGTGCAGCCAGCCATTGCGCATGTTGGGTTTTATCTCCAGGTCCATGACCGTCTCCTCCTCACCGTCATCCACTCCGGTAATGCGTGCCAGGTCGCTCTGGCGCTGGTATGTCTTGATCCTGTGGATGATATTCACCGGAAGGTTCTTGGTGGCCATCTGGCGGTCATTGCCGAAATACTCCTGTCCGTCAACGAGAATCCTGGATACTGTCTTTCCGTTCACCGTTATCCCTCCGTTCTCATCCACCTCCACACCGGGAAGACGCTTGATAAGCTCTTCAAGCACGGAACCTTCAGGAACGCGGAACGCACTCACATTGAACATGAGAGTATCATCCACCACCTGTGTGGGAGGAAGAGCCTCCTCAATCACTGCCTCACTCAACATGATGCTCTCGTCATACATCTTGAACACGCCCAACGCGCGTTCCCTGTCCTCCTTTATGATTTTCAGGTCGAATGTCTGAGTCTTGTAACCTATGAAGGAGTATTGCAGGTAATATTCACCCACGGGCACCTTCTTGATGTTGAACCATCCCTCATTATCGGAAATGGTTCCGTACAGGAATGTGGAATCAGGAATCTGGAACAACTGGATAGTAACCTGTGGCATATTCTCGGTTGTGGAGCCGTCAATGATATGACCGTTCACATTAGCCCTACCGTCAAGTTTAAACTTTGTTTCAGACTTGCTCTGGGCATTCAACGCTCCGGCAAACGCCACCAGAATGGACAGTATGGAGATGACTTTCTTCATCATGCGGATAAAAATACGGAGACCGTTTTCCGGTCAACCCGACACGACATTTGACTGAAAAAAAACGAAAAGGTTTAAGAATCTGTCCGGTTTTGGTTGAACATATATTCTTTTAATACATATTTTTGTCCGGGAAAATGCATGCCGATGAAACCTTTCTCTCAAATAGTGGCCGATGCTCTGGAACAGACTGCCCGCAGTCACGGATCCGGATATGCGCCCGGAGCAGCAGCAGCCTGGGGGCTCACCGCAGCCTCCTATATAGGATTCGCCCTATGCGGCTTTCCGGCAACGCGTTTAAGGTCAATACAATACGACACCAAGCAAAAGTACGGTCCCATCATTATGGACTGCAAATGGTACAACGTCATGAAAGATATATGTCTGAACGGAGGTGATAGTGTGACAGCAGGATTACCGTCACGGGAGGAACGGATTGAAGAAACAACAGTCACAGGTGAAATGCTCCTGGAGGCTCTGGATTTTTGCCGTGAAGGATAAATAATACTGACAAATTGAATAAAAAAAACAGTCCGGACGCTTGTTTTTCGTTTCTTTTTCGCTATGTTTGTAAAACATAAAATTTGTTAGCATTATGAAAAAACTTATAACTCTATTCTGTACATCCGTACTGACTGTTGTCTGCAGTGCGCAATTGATGAATTACCCGCAGTTCGGAAAGGATCTCAAGCTCACCGCAGAGCCTGTAACAGGTTTGGAGAGACTCTCTGTAGGTGATGAAGGTTATGTTACTTTCCGCGTCAGGAATGAAGGGGAGAGCACTTATTCCGGTCCGCTTTACCTCAGGCTTTTCAACCGCGAACAGAGCCATCAGGTTCTTGTCAAAGCCAAGAACAAACTCAAACCCGGCAAGGAGTATCAGATTACAACCGTCTTCCCTACCGACAGACTTGAAGCCTACACCATGTATTTCATAGGATTCGAGTTTGAGGAAGACGGCCATAACATCGCTATGGCTCAGACAAATCCCAAACCTTTAAAATCTTTCATGCTTCTTCAGCCCATTATAAACGCTCCGGAAAAGAAGTCACCTGTCAAGGCAAGAATCAAAGAAATCAAGAAAAAATAAGAATCTGAAAAAAACATCCCGGAGCCAAAAAAAAAGCGGAAAAATTGGATAATCCCACAAAATAATGTACCTTCGCGCCGGTTTTGGAAGCATTGATTAATGCCGACAACCATT
>JAFZKR010000094.1 GCA_017551845.1 Bacteroidaceae bacterium | reverse complement strand
TGTGAGCCGTGACTCCATACAGAGCCACATCAAGTTTGCCCAGAAATATGAGCTGCCCTTCCCTCTCCTTTCAGATCCTGACCACATACTGCTGGAGCAATTGGGAGCTTGGGGTGAGAAAAAGCTCTACGGAAAGGTAAGCATGGGAATACTGCGCAAGACCTTCATCTTTGATGAGAACGGTGTCTGCACCCAAGTCATCGACAAGGTCGACACCAAGAACCACACCGCCCAGATTTTGTAAAATGATACAATTGGGATTTGTGTCCTCAATTTTAGGAGAATTCTTTGCTGAATGGTTGGAAGTTGTTACTTGAGGGGGAGTCTATAATTGCGAAAACTATCTTCTTGAAGCGGCCTTGGAATTCGGTTTCATCAATCACTTCATGGAAGAGGCGGGCCATTTGGGCTGGAGGGGTGCAGAAGGCACCGCAGCCTAATGCGCCTAAGACAAGGCTATCATGACCTTTTATTATTCCGATGCGCAATATGGTGCGTATCTTTTCTTTAAGGATAGGCTTATCGGATTCCGGGATATTACCGTTGTCAAGTGAGTTGTGGCCGTGTTTGGGATTGTAGTTGAGTGATGCAACCGATATCACAGCGGCGCGGAACGGCTCATCCAGCAAGGCATATCCCTCATCTTTTGTGGCGCGGAAGAATGTGATATTCGGACTGTAAATACCGCCATAGGTCTTATCCATAGGATAACGCTCAGCGCGACGCTTTACACGAACCATTTCGGCCAGATCACCGTATCGGCCTCCTGGTAGTGAGAATTGGTCAAGCGATATTGCAAGATTGCTGCGCCTACAGAGTTCTTCCTCCTGCGCACTGGAACCGGTAAGCACTCCGCCTCCCGGATGATACAGGCTTGCCATATTCAGTACCGCGGGATTATACCCCTGTTCCACCAGATTACGCGTAGCCACAATGCAATCCTGATTTAAAACCTGAACTGTAAAAGAGTGCAATTGGGAACTGTCCCCAATTGCATCTTTTGTGTTGATGGGTGCAGAGAACATCTCTGACTGCTCCACAAATGCTCCGCTCACAGGCAAAGTAACAACCCGATCACTCTCCGTGCGGTAGGCTCCGTCACGGAAAATGTCCAGGTTATGCATAAAGACTTTAGTCAGGAGCGCACGTTTGGCATCACCTCCTCTAGAAACCGATGCTTTGTACCACCCGCTCAACCAGATCTGAGAGTTCCACTGCTGCGCGTAAAACATCAACCTTTATTTACGCTCTCCTCAACGAGTTTGAGCAAGCCGGCGCTGTCAAGCTGGCTGCGCAAGGTCTCGTCATGGAAATCAGTAAGGAATTTGATAAGGTAATCTACAATGCTGTCTGAGAACACGCCACGTGATGTGTAGATAGCACGGTCTTTCTGTAGTTCCTGAGCTGCCTCTACGCAGCAGCCTGGCAACTGTTCAAGTGACTCCTGCACAGCACGGTTCTTCTCATCATGTATGTTCACGCCCAGGCCCACATAGGTCTTATCGGCAACAGCCAGAGCATCGGGCATCTCAAATCCGTGACGGGCAGCGCAGCAGAGAGCCGCCATAAGCAGATAGGTATCGGCAAAACCGTCGCTGGCACGCCACTCAAATGTCTGTTTATCACTGAAGTCCTTATCCTCGGCCTTCTCAAGCGGGTTGCACTTGGCAGCCATATCCATACGTTTGAGCCAACCCAGCGGCACGCGTACCAGAGCGCTGCGGTTTGAGAATGACCAGCAGAGTGATGTTGGAGCCTCCTGATGCGGCACCAGGCGCATGAATGAGAGCGGATGCGGATTACCGAATGCGGGCAGTGATGTACCAGCAGCCATATATCCGGCAATAGCCTTACGGCACTCCTCGGTAAGTTCACCGTTCTTGGTCATAACCGATTTGCCGTCACGTGTAAACTTGCAATGTACGTGCATACCTGAACCGGCCTTGCCTACAGTAATCTTGGGCGCAAAGGTCAGGGTTACGCCATACTCATAAGCCAGCTGACGCATCACCCACTTTGCTACAACCAGCTGATCGGCGGCATCTTCAATATCAGTAGGCAGAAACTCTATCTCATTCTGCTCATATATCTTGCCGTCCTGTGTAAAGTTACCAACCTCACTGTGGCCATATTTGATAAGACCGCCGCACTGGGCAATAAGTCTCATGGCCTCTGTACGCAGATCCTGGAACTTGCAGAAAGGTGCACTTTCATGATAACCTTTCTGGTCTGGAGTAAGATAGAGTTCCTCAGCATCGGCAATGACATAATACTCAAGTTCGCCCATGGCCTGCATCTTGAGTCCTGTCACAGCGGTAAACTCAGCGTGAGCCTTATGCAGAATATACTGCGGGCTGCTCTCAAACTGATTACCCTCACGGTCAAAATATGAACAAAGCAAGTCAACTGTGGGGACATCGGCAAACGGATTCACAAACGCGGTCTTGTAACGCGGCAGAACATAGAGATCGCTCTTACCTGCCTCAATGAACGGGAACAGGCTGGAGCCATCTACACGCTCGCCTGCCTGAAGTATGCTCTCCAGATGCTCAGCGCTGTTAATCACAAAGTTCAGGGTCTTGAGCTTGCCGTCCCATCCGCAGTAATGCAGGTTTATAAACTGCACCGCATTCTCTCGACAATAGCGGACCACATCCTCACAAGTAAACTCCGATGCAGGCTTGCCAAGAAAGCGCACCAGCAGATTCGGATTCATTTCAATATTCTTGTTCATATAAAAAACCTTTGAATTCTAATGTTTTGCGAATATACAAAAAATGCCCGATAAAATAGTCAGCCTTAGATTTCAGAAAGCGCCGTTGAAAGATTAAATTTGCATCAAAGAAGATAACAGTCCCGCAGAATTATAATGAAATCATCTGTTACTGATTTACATGGCAATGAAAAAAAACCGTCGGCTCACACCGCAAAGCATATCCTTAACCATCTACTATTGTACCTTTTACTATTCTCTTTTGTAGGTGTACATGCCCAAAGCGGTTTCGCTCCAGGCAAAATCGTGCCTGAGCTGGCCATCAGCTCCAGTGGACTGGAACCATTCTTTCAGTGTTATGATATTCCTGACACCATCTTCGCTCTGATGAAAGGTAAATCATACAAGGATGACTGCACTGTTCCACGAAGTGATTTAAGATATCTGCTGATTCTCCACCGCAACATAAAAGGACAGGCTATTGTGGGTGAACTTATTGTCAACAAGAATATCTCGGCCGATATCCTGGACATAATGGAACAGCTCTTCCGCGCATCGTATCCCATTGAGAAAGTCCGCTTGATAGACTATTATGATGCCGATGATGAAAAATCCATGAGAGCCAATAATACATCCTGCTTCAACTGGCGCAAAGTATCAGGTTCATCAACCGTTTCAAAACACGCCATAGGGATGGCCATCGACATTAACCCCTTGTATAACCCATACTACAAATTATCAAACGGCAAGGAAACCATCCAACCGGCTACAGGTAAACCATATCTGGACCGTGAAGCAGAATTTCCCTACAAGATTATAAAAGGAGACATCTGTCACCGTCTGTTCACTACCAATGGCTTCAAATGGGGCGGTTCCTGGACTTCTCTCAAAGACTACCAGCACTTTGAGAGATGATTCACTGTCACACAACCATTGGAATTACTGCTCTACGAACTGTTTTGCCTTGGTAAGGGAGTCGATTGTCGCGGTCTCACCTTTCCCGAGAGTGTAATAGACCTTGATGAAAGCCGAATCCTTGAGGAAATCGACGTGTCCCACCTCAACATTGTCAATCTTAATGCCAATCCGTTTCTCCAAGTCAGCAATCAACTCCGCACGACGCTCAGGAACAATCATGTCAATGCGATCATACAGCACCAGCTTAGTTGATGTATGCTTGAGCATGCGGCCGCTCTCAAGAATGCAGATAAGCAGCACCACAAGCAGATTGGACAAGACTGTAATAACAACATTGCCTGTTGACAGTTCATAATGAGGATTTGCCGTTACTGAACCCACCAGCTTGTAAAGAGGAGCCAGACCGTTCATTGCAGCCAAGGCAATAATCACGAACAGGTAAGTCATCTCACGGATAGGAACAGTCTCCGTCCGATATCTTATCACACCGAATATGGCGAACAGACCCAATGTCAGACCTACACCGACCTCCACATTACCCATGATGTAAAGCAGCATGAGCATAGCCGATGAGAATACCATGAACGTGAAATAATAGTCCCTGCGACGGCTCTTCTTGTAATAGAAGAACTGCACCAGCACCCAGCACACCAACAGATTAAGGAAGAACCTTATCATAAGTTCCATCATGCTCTGTGACGTTGACATCATGGCGTCGGTTATTGTCTGGACATCAAAAATGTCCTCGTCGGCGATACTGTAATCGCCAAGTTCCTGAATTGAAATCATAAGACTGTTATTTTTTTGTTTATCGTTTTCTCTATTCGGCGTACCTTTACCCTGAAACGGCCGCAACGGGCATGAGGATCGGTCAGTGTAACCGCAATGCAATATTTGCTCACACGGATAGGTTTGACACGATGGTCCAGGAAAATCCTTTTCATCTGACTGGCTGCCCGTCCGTCCTGTTTGAGTTCAATGATCACAGCATCCTTGAGCGATGCCTCCACTCCGGTACGATGATTCCGGAAATACAGGCTGGTATCAATAGTGAGTCTCTCCGTCATGTCCGGGTTTACCAAAGTTATGCGGTTGAACAGAGTCTCCAGTACCGGTGAAATCTGATCCTTGGTATATGCTGAATGACGGGCCAGGTACTCCGACGCCTCGGTGTTGTTCCTGAAATCATTGAAATCGCCCGACGGAATTTTAATCCGTTTCTTTCCCGTACGTCCCTTGTTATTCTTGCGTTTAATTTCAAGGAAAGAGAGCCCTGTAGTCAAATAGCATCTGGTACGGACTTTCTGGCGTACAAGACGACGATTATGATGGTCCTGGAACATCTTAAGAGAGTCCGTGTCATAATAGAGCGTATCGTACGGATTTATTTTTGCTCCATCGGTCTCTAAAGCACGGTATCCGGCAGCAACCGCATCCTTAAGCACTTCAAGCAGCACATGTTCGCTTGTAAGATACTTGGAGTCAATACGGTTCATCAGCTTGACGGAATCCATCTCCTCAAGCGTGACAGGTGCAAAATCCGTCATCATATCGACAAACGACATAACGCTTTCACCTTTTCCGGCCATTTCCAATACAAATTATCAGATTGACAAAGATACGGAAGTTCCTCAGCTTACAGTACTTTATGGCATAATAAATCCCATAAATGAGCTAAAATGACGGAAAAAAGAAGGACGCAACCATAACGGACATTTCATTTTTACTATTTTTGTGGTAGTACTGACTATATAGTAATGGAGATGACATTGTTTTACTAACCATATAATCACGTTATGAAAAAAATCGCATTGGCAGCACTAAGTGCAATCATTACTTTCTATTCTGCTGAAGCCGACGTTTTCAAGATAGGTGAACGCGGTTATTTTGAAAAATCCGGCATTAATATCATGGCTTTTCAAGACACATATCCCGAAGGCCATCAAGCCGGTGTATGCGTCATAATGAACGGCACCCGTATTGCCACCAATGGAGATTTACGTCTTGAAGCCACTCCTGGCCAATGGCAACCTCTTCCCATACAAAAACGCCGCACTGTGGATGACAACACCATCACCACATGGCTAAGTTATCCTGATTCTTCAAGACATGAAACAGGTTTCAACCCCATGCTCTATCCTGACCTTCAGCTCAGCTACTCAGTACGTGTGGAGGGCGTAGAGGACGGAGTGATGGTAACTGTTGACCTTGACAAGCCAGTACCAAAGGAGTTTTTGGGAAAAGTAGGATTCAATTTCGAATTTTTTCCGGGTATTCTGTTCGGTAAGCCATGGATTATGGACAGCAAGTCAGGAATATACCCGCAACAACCTAACGGACCTTTAGATACGCCGGCAAGCAACCTGGAACACATAGGTAATTTCCATACCGGACGTGGTTCCAAAATAGACCGTGAACATTTCTTGGGCGATTCCGAAGTGTTCAATCCTGTCCGTGCTGATGATATAATCTCCACCCCGTATGCTGTAGGCAGAAAGTTCACCTCACGCCCTGACGATAATCTCTGCCGCCTTACGGTAGAGAGCTTAGGCAGCTCAGATCTTAAGCTCTACGATGGACGTATGAACCACAACAACGGTTGGTTCGTACTCCGTTCCGAAGTCCCCGAAGGTGCCACCAAAGAAGCAATTAAGTGGCTCATCAAACCCGCTGTGACCGAAAGCTGGATGTACAAGCCTGTCATACAGACTTCACAAGTGGGTTATCTGCCCGCACAACCCAAAATAGCCGTGATTGAACTGGATGCCAGAGCCAAGGATGCAGATAAACGTATATGCTCACTCTACCGCATTTCTGACAAGGGACCGGTCAAGGTTAAGGACATCTTACCACAAAGCTGGGGTTCTTTCCTTCGCTACAACTATCTCCATGCCGATTTCTCTGATATTACCGAGGAGGGTCTCTATCAACTCCGTTACGACGGCAGCGAATCACCCATTTTCGGAATAAGTCCTAACATCTATGACCGGGGAGTATGGCAACCTGTCATTGAGTATTTCCTTCCTGTCCAGATGTGTCATATGCGTGTTAATGAAAAATATAAGGTATGGCACGACGCCTGCCACATGGACGATGCCCTTATGGCTCCGTCCTACAACCACATTGACGGTTATGACCAGCGTCCCGGACTCTCCAGATTCAACCCCCTGGAGAAGGTCAAGGGCGTGAATACAGGCGGATGGCATGATGCCGGCGATTTCGACCTGCGCATAGAATCCCAAGCCGGCGAATCCTATATCCTCTCTTTGGCATACGAGGCCTTCCGTCCAGATATTGATGTAACTGCCATAGACCAGCACAAACATATTTGTGAAATACACCAGCCTGACGGGAAGAACGATATCCTGCAGCAGGTGGAAAACGGAGCCCTCACAGTCATCAACTCTTGGCTGGCACTGGGACGACCTTATCGTGGAATAATATGCAACAGCCTGCGCCAGTATGTTCTTTTGGGCGATGCAGCTGCCATGACTGACGGTATCATAGGCAATGAAGATGACCGTTGGATATTTACCGAGAACAACCCGGGACGTGCCGTTTCGGCTGCTGCGGGAATGGCAGCATCATACCGTGTGCTCAAAGGTTTCAACGACACCCTTTCCATACATTGCCTCGATTTTGCCAAAGCAATATATAATGAGATGTCGGAACAGTCCCAGCCTCTCGGACGCGGGATGCGGGCTACCGACCTGACCCAACTTGCCGCCGAACTCTATCTTGCCACAGGTGAGAAATTGTATAGGGATTACCTCGTAACTAACCGCGACAATATTATACGTGGTATCCAGCGGAATGCATGGTATCTGTGCCGAGTGGCTAAACAGTTCGGTTCGTTCAAAAATGACTCTGAACTGCAGACATGGAAGGATGCTTTTGAGGAGGCACTTAAGAACGTACCAGTAGGAATAGAACGTCAGTCTAAAGCAACCCCTTACGGCGTACCTTACCAGCCGTCCATCTGGGGTGCAGGCTGGGACATTCAGTCGTTCGGCTACCAGCAGTACTTCCTGGTATCGGCCTATCCTGAGATTTTTGACATGAAACCTATGCTCAGCGCCCTGAATTTCGTTTTAGGATGCCATCCCGGCAGCAACCAGGCATCGTTCGCATCGGGTGTGGGAGCTCAGTCAGCCACAGTAGGCTACGGTCTCAACCGTGCCGACTGGAGCTATATTCCCGGAGGTGTGATTTCAGGAACCGCAATGATTCGTCCTGATTTTCCGGAGTTGCTCACCTGGCCGTTCCTGTGGCAGCAGACCGAATATGTGCTAGGCGGAGGCTCTTCGCACTACATGTTCCTTGTGCTGGCGGCACAGCAGCTCTGCAAATAATCACATACGGTTGACATCAAGAGTCATAAACAGCAGCACCGGACTGTCAGCCGGTTTGAGACCTTCAAAAAGAGAAGCCCACTCGGATTCCTCACCATAGAATCCGAGTATCTCTTTCTGCTTTTTCAACAGGTCATTAGGCTGGCAACTGAGCACAAGTACAGAGTCATTAAATACTGTTGAAACTGTTGCCGGCACGTTGAACAGCGGATTTTCATTGGAAGTTGAAAGGCCGAAGGATGACTTGTCGCTGAGACGGTAAAAAAGAGTCTGGATCCGTCCGCCCGACATCGCATATTGGAATACTGAACAATCCTTCATCTGTACATAATTGCCCTCAAAGAACGGCATATTCTCAAGAAGGTAGAAATACGCCGGTTTCACATTGAAGTCACGACCTGCCGTAAAAAGCTCGGGTGTTATCTCAATCTTGTATTTGGCCATCACACCCTCCGGTGTAAAATCATATATGATGTTCTCGAAGTCAAGTACTCCCATAGCTCTGCTCCCGGATTGGAAGGTGTTTCTCTTCCTCACGAAGGGGAGTCTCCTTATCTCCAACCTCTTGCCGAACGCATAGCAGTCCTTGGTCCGGATATCTGTCACAAGAAAGAAAATGCTGTCATACCTGGGCCGACTCTCGGTGTGCTTGCCGTTCACACAATGCAAAAGGTAGTCTTCGCCTATAAACTCCACGCTCTTAGAATCGATGATGTTGTCCATGATACGCAGATACCGCCCGTTATGGTCATAAATCATGATCTTGTCCCGTTCATTCTCCTGAATACCTATCTCGCCCTGAGGAGTAACAAGTACATGGTCAAGGCTCAGATACTGATGAAAAGCCCTGCCGCTGCTTGATACCGGAGTACGGAACGAACCATCCGGATTGAAAAGCAGTACCTTCTTGGTAGCGGTTTTGTCGGCGAATAGGATAGCATCGTCAAACACTCTCACTATGTCAGGATGAACCACCACATTGCCAGGCCGTGTCTCCAACCTTACGAACCTTATACCGGTCACTACACTGTCAAGCGACACTCTCTTCCCTGTCCTGTGGTTGAACCGGACAGTCTCCATCCGGCTGAAATCGGCTCTACGGTATTTTAGAACTTCCTCCTCAGAACATGATATGGCCAGAAAAGAACAGACTGCAAACCAAATTGCACGGCAATAGAGTTTTCTGAGATGTTTCCGGTTCATATCATGCACCACTGATTTTGGACAAAAATTGTGATTAATCAGTGTCTCTAGTCAGAATCTGATTAAATAATGCGGGACACAACGGGATGACCTAAATCCCGAAAATATTGAAGAAGAGGTTATTGTATATCGAAGAGATTGAAACGAACTCTCAATCTCCCGCTTCCTGAGTAATGTATTCAAACACCTTCATTGACTTGAGCTTACCCTTGGCATCATACGTGTACTGAGTATGTTTTTTGCCGAATTCATTGTACTCGTATTTCTTATAGTTATCCAAAACATTGCGTTCATCATAAACCAACTCACGCAAAATTCTTCCGTCAGCACCATATTCATAGCGCTTACGCCATTTCTGACCGGTCAACCCATACTCGATTTCCTCAATCTTCTTGCCATCGGGATTATATGTCGTAACATGATCCAGGATTTTTCTATTGGTCTTGGCATCAGTATTCCATTCCTTGACCACCATGTTCATCTTATTCAGCTTTTTGCTCTGGACAGTATCCTGACCCATAGTCCACATGCAGCAGGCCGAAAACAGGAGCAACAAGACAACTCGTTTCATATCAGATAGTTTAATTCGGTTATTATCAGGCAGTCACAATAGCTTCCGCCATATTTCCGCTACAAATGTACTGAAGTTTATTGGAAAGTGAGCCGATCGGGTTCACTTTCCAAGTCTGTATATGGCTTCAATATCATCCGGAGACAGTACTTTGAACTGACCTTGAGTTATTGTATAACCGTGACTGCACTTGCGCACCATCTCCTTGATCTCAGCATCAGTAACCTCACGCCCAATGAGTTCGTGAATGTTGATGGGCATACCTATTGAGTGATAGAAACGCTCCATTGCCTCAATGCCGCGGATAGCAGTACCCTCAGGATCAGTAAAGTCATTCTCCACGCCCATCACGTTTACGGCAAAGCGTACAAAACGGCTCACACCACACTTGAGTACGTAACGTGCCCAACTGGGCCAGATGGCTGCCAGACCTGCACCATGAGTGACATCAAACATACCGCTTAGTTCATGCTCCAGCTGATGGGTTGCCCAATCACCTACCCGGCCGCAACCCGTCAGGTCATTGTGCGCCAAGCTGCCGCCCCACATTATCTGTGCACGGTATCGGTAATTCTCAGGATCCTTGAGCACCTCAGGGGCACACTCCATCATGGTGCGCAACAGAGCCTCGGCCATTGAGTCTGTCAGGTTCATGTCATCATCATGTGAGAAGTAACGCTCCATTGTGTGCATCATGATGTCGGTAATGCCGGCTGCCGTCTGATACGGAGGCAGTGTATAGGTACGCTCAGGGTTCATGATTGCGAACTTGGGACGGCTTATATTATTTGAGTAGCCAATCTTGATGTCACCATCCTCATTGGTGATAACGCTTGACTCACTCATCTCACTGCCCGCAGCGGGAATGGTCAGGACCGATGCCACCGGCAGACAGGCAGCCGGAGTGTAGCGACGCATATAGACATCCCATACATCACCAGCATAAGGAACACCGTACGCGATAGCCTTTGAGGAGTCTATAACGCTTCCGCCTCCTACCGCCAGGATAAAGTCAACCTTCTCCTTGCGGCAAAGTTCTATTCCCTCATGAACCTTGGAGAGTCTTGGATTGGGCACAACACCGCCCAGGGTAACATACTCAATACCACCCTCGCGGAGCAGACGCTCCACCTTGTCAAGCAAGCCGGACTTGATGGCGCTCTTACCGCCGTAATGGACCAGCACCTTGGTACCGCCGTACTTCTTTACCAGAGCAGCCACCTGCTCCTCTGAGTTCTTACCGAACACCACCTCTGTGGGTGCGTAATAATTAAAATCTACCATAATTCAATTCTATTTAGTTAGCAATTGTTGGGAGAACTTTTTGGGGTATCGATATCGGAAACCTCGCAGAAAGCAAGTTTCTGATACCGATACCCCAAAAAGTTCTGTGCACCTTGGAATATCAGCACACAGAAGGAATCGTTCCTATTTAATTACTTTTTCTTCTTATCGTCCTTTACTTCCTCAGCCTGGGCAACCTCAGCCTCCTTCTTCTTGGCAAGGTATTCAGGCAGGTTCAGACCAGCCATGTTAAAGAGGTCTGACATTGGGGGAACAGACTTGAGCAGGCCGCTCAGGAAGTTGGCGGTTGAACCTTTTCCGTCGGCGCTGTTGCCTGAATCCCAAACGGTTACGTTGTCGAACTTGATACCCTTGATAGCCTCTACCTGAGTCTTTACAAGTTCCGGCATCTTCTCGGACATGAGCAGCATGAATGCCTTTGCGGCATCACCGCCTGCAGCCTGTACCATCTT
>JAFZKR010000093.1 GCA_017551845.1 Bacteroidaceae bacterium | reverse complement strand
TGCCAGTTCCATAGCCTTGGATAGAGGTACGGTGAAGTGGGGTATGCTGTCACTCGGGATAACCTCAATCTCCGTGTCCGATGTGAGATTCAGAAAATTGCGGAGTTGATCGACCGCATCATCGAATGACATCTGTGACGTGATAATGCTGGTTTCGCCGTTAAGACGGTTTAACTCTAACTGGAGCAACTCGTTTTCAGTTATGGTACCTATGTTATATCGTCCCAATCCGTAAGTGTAGAGTGTATCAACTGCGGCGAAGTTGAGCTGTGCAATCTCGAGGTCGGTCTGTGCCGATACCAGTCCGAAAAAGACTGAAGTGGCCTGTGATGCAACGAGTTCCATAGTCTCCGCGTACTGCTTGCGTGCCCTGCGGTACTCGATGGGCTCGGACTTACGGCTCCACTTGAATGAGTTGTAGCCGTTCAGGCTCTATGAGAAACTGAGTTGCAGGGGCTGGGAGTAGTAACTGTGGGTGGGGTTGTCACCTAACTGGTCCAGGCGGCTCAGGCTGCCTGACAGCGATATGGTTCCGCCTGTGAACCATACGTTCTGAGACAGGTCAAGTGAGAGATTGTTCCTCATGCTGTTACTACGGACATAATGTTCCGAACCGTCGGGCAGGGTGACGTAGTTGGTGCTGCGGTTAAGGGAAGGGGACGATGACAGCGACAGAGTGGGTAGCATGCTGGCCTTGTAGCTGCGGTAACTGAGCCAGGCAGACTCAAGAGTGTTGCGCGCCTGAACTGCCTGGGGTGATGACTCCTGCGCAAGACGAATGACCTCGCTCATAGTAAGTCGAACGGTATCGCCACCGGCATATCCAGTGGCTGATACGTCCAGCAAAGCAAGGAGAAGCAATATTTTGGATAGTTGTTTCATATCTTTTTCTTTTTTTCAGTCCAAAAGTACCGCTGCCGTCATGCTTGATGCAAACTTTTTTGCCCAAATCGTATTTTTGGGGTAAAAAGTGTCTAATTTTTTGACACTTCAGAAAAAAACAGGCGCCCCTAGGGATAAGGGACGCCTGAGACTGTAGTTTGGGTTCAGTTAATCCGGATTAAAGCGTAAGGTTGATACCAGCCATAAAGGCGATGCCCGGCATGGGATAACCGTCGTTGATCTGATATTTGGTGTTCAGCAGGTTGTCACCGTTAACCCAAAGCTGGAGCATATCGGAGATCTGGTATGAGAAACGGGCATTCCAGAGCAGGAAATCTTCTTTCTTGTCTGGACCTACGGCTGAATAAAGGCTGTTTATATACTGCAGACCGGTACTTGCGTGCCAGCCGTTCTTGCTGAACGAACCTCCAAGATAGGCTTTATGTTCTGGGGCTCCGATAACAGGAGTCTCCATCTTCAGGTAACTGTAATTGCCGTTGACTGCGAAACTTCTTGAAACAAGGTATAATGCCTGAACCTCAACACCTGTATTCTTGAGTTCTCCACTGTTCTGGTTGAGTTTGCCTGCACCGTTTGGATTGGGAAGTGTGAGTATTATGTTCTCGGCATCCAGATGGAAGAGGTTGATTCCATAATTGAGTTTTCCGGAAAGCAGGACTTGTGAGAATGAGAGTTCATAGTTCCAGAGTGATTCTGCTTTGAGGTCGGGGTTTTGGGGAGGATACATATACATCTCCCTGATAATGGGATAGCGGAATCCTTTGCCTGCTGAAAGTTTGATCTCAGCATGTGCTGGCAGATGGAATGCGGCTCCGAACTGTGGTACAAACTCAGTTCCTGCCTTGGAGTGATGGTCGGCGCGGAGACCGGCGTTCAGTGTGAACCATGAACCGAACATCTGGCGCATCTCCAGATATCCAGCAAGCTCATCCTCACGCTCATCGACTTGAGCTACATCGGTACCGGCCTGCGGTCCATACACGAAATGGTTATCGGCCTTGCCGCCATAGCGGTAATAATCAAATCCTGCGGTCAGGCGGTTACCTTCAAACAAGTTGACACTCTGCCAAGCTGATGCGCCCAGCATTTCATCGTATGAGATGAAACGGAACAGTTTTGGAGTGGTTCCCGGAGTATAGCCGTCGTTGATCCAGTGATCTCCCCAGCTGTAGAACAGACTGATGGCACCTGATGTCTTTGCGTAACTGTTGTCAATGAACAAGGCAGTTGTACCACGTGTTATTTCCTGATCAGCATCCTCCAACGGAGCACTCTCGGAACCAGGTTGTGATGCGTTGAAACGTGTTATATCAATGTTGGCGGATGTCTTCCAGTTATCTGATATGTCATAGCCCAGTTTGGCATAACCTCCGTACTGCTCGAAGTTCATGTTGTCACGATGTCCGTCGGTGCGGTTGTATGAAGCGGCGGCAACAGCGCTGAATTTACCCTGCCGGGTATTGACTGACAGCTCGCTTTCGGCTGTGTTGAATGAACCATAACCGGCATGCAGGCGGGCATGTGTGCCATTCTGCGGTTGCTTGGTAACGATGTTGATAACACCTGACATAGCACCGGAGCCATACAGGAGCGATGCAGGTCCGCGAAGGACCTCAACCCTTTCAGTCATTAATGACTGGTATGAGTCAGCTATCGGATGTCCGTAAATGCCGGCATAATTGGGATGCCCGTCTATGAGAACAATCATACGTGCTGCACTTCCGGACATACCGCGCATCGTTATGTTTCCGGCAGCACCTCCCGATACTCCGAATCCGGAATACCCGCGTTGGGTGATAAACAGTCCAGGGACATGCTCGGTAAGCAGAGGCAGAAGCGATGTGCGGTTAGTCTCTTCAATGGTGGCACGGTCAACCACGTTCACCGCCTGTGACAGATGCCTTATATTTGTTGCGGCACGTGTTCCTGTTATTACTACCTCCTGTATAGAACCAGTTCTGAGGGTGTCATTGGTCTCTGTTGCATAAGCAGTGCCGAAAAGGGCGACCGATTCTCTCAATAAGTGTATTCGATTCATAATAGAAATATTTTGGGCTAAGATAATAAAAAGTAGCACGACTCAATAGAATCGTGCTACTATTATGGTTTGATTTGGTTTT
>JAFZKR010000092.1 GCA_017551845.1 Bacteroidaceae bacterium | reverse complement strand
GCACCGCCGATGGTTGACTTGTAGAGTGAAATGTCATCCAGATAGTAGGTGACACCCGGAGCCATGAAGGAGATGCGATAGAAGAACTTCTCGAACTGCTTGATGGCATTGTACTCGACTCCTGTCTCAGGATCAACGGTCCTCCAGCTGTCCTGCCACCAGAAACCTGCATTGTACATGTGGGCGTTGGCGATTGAGTCGTTCTGGAAGAACATCATCAGGGTGTTGCGCTCCCAACGGTCAGTTGTGAACTCCCTCTTCTCCATGTAGAATTCACCACCGTTGGCGCCGTTCATTGAGATAGGCTTCTCAGAGTTGTAGTAACCGCTGAACACACCTGCGTTGATAGCTGCCTCAGTTGTGCTTGCCTTGGTGTAGAATACCAGACGGTAAGAGGTGTAGGGCTCGAAGAAAATACCACGTACAAAGAGGTCGGCATTGTAATCGGGACAGTTGTCACCACCAAACTCACCGCCGGCAGTGTACTTGAAGTAGTTTGATCCGCCCTGGGCACCCATAGCTTCCATATCAGCCTGGTGGCCGCCGAGAGGATCGGTAACAATCTCGTAAATGTCACCACGGCTGCCCAGAGGGGTGATACCGTTAAGGAGCAGCATGAGAGAGTCCTTGACATAAGAGATTGTCAGGTCCTTGGGATAAGCAGAGGTTCCATTGGAGACCACTCCGTCATAATACTTGATCTGCGTAATGGAATCAATCGGATTCGCTGAATCCGTGAATGATGCAAGCCCGTCCTCGAAACCGAAGAAGAAGAGCTGCTCATCAGCAGTCTGTGCCTGTACATTCAGACCGAAGCCTAACAACAGGGCACCTGCAAGAATTAAGTCACGTTTTTTCATAAATGAAACTTTTAGTTAATAATAAGGTAAAAAAAAATTTATACTCGCTGTAAAATAATAACTATTAAAAAATTATTGTCATTTTAAATTATAAACAACTTGCATAAGTGTATCAGGTAGAAGGGCTACAAGAATAATGGCGTATAAGATGTATTAATATAAATACTATATAGTTAACGATACTATTATGGTACTTAATTAATTTAATGTAATGTGTTCTTCAAGTATATTAATTTGTGCTTTATTACAGAGAAATATATTTACATAATCAATTGTTTGATATAAGTAGTTTTTATTATAAGTATCATTTGCTTGAAATAGTATGAATGGTACTGATTTTGAATGGTAAGGTGTATTTATGACGGATATGATATAACGAGATAGGGCAGAAAACACTTGTGACTTGCTCAACATGAAAGTAAGTACTTGTTTATATGACAAGTATTTTCTCTGTCCGGCGTACACCTTTTTTATCGGTTGTATCCTATATGTCCATAAAGAGGAATAATGTGTCTTTCAGTCGAAATAATCGTACTTGCTCTTGATCTTTCTTGCCACATCGAGGTCGTTGGCCTTTATATACTTCTTGAGGATTGCGGGGGATGTGTGGCCGGTGATTTTCATGATGTCAAATATATCCATTCCGGAGAGATACATGAGAGTAGCTCCGGTGCGACGGGCGGTATGTGTGCAGATGAGCTCGTATTTCTTGAGGTTCATTTTCTTTGCTACTCCTCCGTTGGTACGTACAATCTCTACAGGTGAATCTATTCCGGCAAGCCTGCCCACCTCTTTTATATATTTGTTCAGTCGTGGTTCAGGAATGCGGGGCAGTTCCCATCCATATTTGTGAAGGACCTTGCCAAGCGAGCCACTGACAGGGATGGATACTCTGTTCCCGGTCTTTTGCTGGATGATATCTATTGTGGTGAATTCCTTGTTGTTCTTCCCCTTTTCGTCGGTTTTGACACAGCGCATGTTCTTTGATGAGATGTTGGCATAATCAGAGACACGTTGCGCTGTGCAGACTCCCACGTAGAATATGTCACGTGCATGTTCATAACATTTACGTTTTTTGTCAAGGCTTACGTTCATGAAGCGGTCAAGTTCCTCCCGGGTCAGGTAGATGGAATCAACGTTGACGCTGTATGCCTTGAACCGGTGGTCACGGTAATAGGTGAATCCGTTGTATCCGTCACTCTCGGCTGCACGAAGGAGATTCTTGATGCTGTTAATACACTTGCCTATTGAATTGATGGAATAGTTACGACTCTGGAGATATGCCACGAAATCGTTATAGAATTTCATGTCAATATCCTGAAAATTCAGAGTGAACTGTCCGGATGCCTGATACTCTTTGAACTGTTTCATGGTTTGTTTCATCGCGTCAACGGAACCTTTGGCATATCTCTTACCATGAATGGAGAGTCGTGTCCCGTTCTCCATACCTGTTATATACTGGTTTATATATTCGTTCAGAGGAACAGTCTTGATCAATGAGTTCTTGCCGTTAAGCCGGCTGATGTCAGTATCCAGAACTGTGCTCGCCACAATGAGACGTACATCGTTCGTGGTGACGGGTATGCCGGCAACAAGGCGGATGTTGATTTCACGAGCAATCCTTTCCAGTTTGCTGAAGACATTATACCCCTCTGGAGATTCGGCATAATGACGCCTGGCTACGCTGTCAACGGGCAGCTGCCATTTCCGTACAGAAACCTTCAAATGCGTTGACTGCCTGATGTTAATACCCAATCGTGAAGACTGGATGCGTACGAACACAGTGGCATACCCGCTTTTTTTAGTCGTCCTCAGTTCAAAAGTTGCCGACATGATGTTTATTATAAACCAACAAGGGGCGGTACAGCCGCCCCTTGTATATATATAAGGTGTATGTCAGATCAATGACGGTCCTCCGGAATCTCACCCAGATAAACGCTCTTGGGTACAACTTCTATGATGTTGAAAGGACAAACAGCAGTTTTGTTGTCAGTGACAAGACGAACACGGATGTAATAATCCTGATTAGCATACATATAGTTGGTTGTCATGATTATACGGTAACGGTCTGTTCCGTCGCGAAGATCCTTGTACGCATCAGGAGCTTTCATGTAACCACGGTTACGCATAGCCTTCTCGTTGGCCTGAATCTCTTCTTCACCATTCAGGTCACCGTCAGCAACGGCTCCCACTTTCGGGTCGCTGCCGCCGAGATTCAGATTGAAAGGAATGCCGGAGGGAGCGAATTCTCCGTCTTTACCTTCCTTGAAATAGAACTGGACTATGCCACGACCGCCGGATACAGCGCTCTGTGAAGCCATGGATTCTTCATAAATACGGACTTCATAGGTTCCATCCGTAGGTACAGGCGGCAATCTTAGTGTCAAATCATAGATTCCACGTACGGTCATCTCATAACCCAGATAGCAGGTGAATGAGGAATTGATGTAACGTACCCAGAACTCGGTTTCATCAGAACTTTCAAAGTTCTTGCAGAATCCTCTCTTGAAACCGGTAACATAATTGTCCTTATTGGTCTTGTTGAGACGGCCTGCTGCACCGCTGTTGATGAAATCAGGGGACATGGTGTTGGCCATGATTCTCATTCTTTGGTTAAGATTGTTCTCCCTGACTTCCGTAGTGTAAAGGAGCAGGTCATCAATCAGGTGATACTGGCCGTTCAAAGCTGTCATATCGAAGTCTGTACGCTCACTCGGAGCCCATATCCTGACACCTTCATATTCAATGCCGCGGGCAGCCTTGGGGGCACCTTTACGGTTAATGTATCTGCCACCTTTCTTGGGGAAACTTATGCGCATGACTGAATACGGCATTATGGTTTCATACCAGTCTTCAATGTCTATGGCATCCCACTTGGAGAATTGACTGGTAATCTCCTCATAAGATACGTTAAACTTGTCATAGCTCAACTGTTCGGGGAGGATATGGTATGAAACGAACTTGTTAAGGGAGTTCCTTCTGTCCGTGAGGTCGTTATAATACTCAGGATAGTCAGGATACCATTCTTCAGCCTTTTTTCGCAGGTCTTCGAGGTTGTTGATACCGTTTTTCCTGTAAATGGAATCGGGCTCGATGAATGCGGTGAACTTGAAGGGGCGCTTGTCAGGGAACACTCCGTTTTCTGTCTCGTATGAAGTTGTATATTTGATAGCGGTCTTTCCAGTCTGAAGGAAACAGATCAGAAGGGAGTCATATGAAGGACTGACGTAGTTGGGGTCCAGATAAGCGACAAGTGAGTCAATTATGCGGGTTTCATTCAATGCCTGTGAGAATATGGTGACCATAGGATCCTCTGCTATACGGTCCCCGAGGAAACGGTTACTCGGGACAATGACCTTATCCACAATGTGGATGACGCCGTTAGTCACAGTGTCATCACGCTCGAGGATGCTTGATGTGGTGTTGACCTTATAGACAACCTGATATTTGCCGTTATTGTAGGCGGAATCAGTGGTGTATGTCAAGTAGCGGTCCAGAAGGTTGGGATAAGGAAATGCACCGTCCATGATCTCCTTGCAGAAGATAGTTGCATTGCAGAGGTGAGTCTTGGCTATGGTGTCAAGTTCTTCGTGTGTGAGCTGAGTGATATCGGTATATCCCTTTTCTTGAAGAAAAACTTTCATGGCTTCATTGGTGGGTGCAAAACATGTATGCTCGCCATAAGTTTGCATCTCACCCCAAACGCCGGATTCCTTGAGGCAATAAATGAAATCACTGAAAAGATCCTCTCTGTTCTGGAGGAAGTCGGCTACAGTCTCACCCATGAATGTGTAGTAGTTTCCAGGATGCTGTTCGTCAAGACAGCTTGACTGGAAAAGTCCTCCAACAAGAGTAACTGCGGCAAATGCGATTGTGCCTAAGAGTTTTTTTGAATTGAAGAATTTCATATTAATCGGTTTTTTACTATTTGTCAGCAATAGAGTTCATGTTTTGCCTCCCGCGTATATACGCATGCGTACACACAATGCGCAAAACAGCGCATAAAATTAGTTCATTGTTTTGTCTTGACCAAACTTTTTGTGATTTTTTGTTAATATTAGGTTGAAAAATAAAAAAAAAGGTGACCATCAGGGGGTGGTCACCTCAAATTTTTTAACAATCCGCCTTACCAGGACATACGGTAGTTGCCGCTCAGATGGAGTAGTGCGAAGAGGTAAATCAGGCCGTCATAGTAAATGTCAAAGTAGCCGTCCTCGTATGGCTCGTGTTTCAATGAGAACATGTGGCGCACCAGTTCGTCATTGTACTCGCTCTCACACATAAGAGCTGTTGTGGCCATGGTACCGACAAAACCGATAGAGTGGCGCAGGTTGCCGCGCCAGCGGCCGCCGCCCATGAGGAAACGGGGTGCATCGCCGTTGAGTGCAAACTGATCCGGAAACTCGGTAATTCCGTAGCGGCCCAAGATGGCATTCTGGAACTTTTTGGCATATTCGGTCTGCCAGGCGGCATCCTTGTGGTACCAGGTAAAGTCCATAGCAATGTTCATGGGTACACGCCAAGAGTCATAGTGAAACTCTGATCCGCGGTTGGGTGTGCCGTCAAACTGGCTTTGGTCAGGATTGATGCCGGTTACAGGGTCTGTAGCGCGATGCAGGTATGCGCGTGCGCTGTCAGCCAGTTCACGGTAGATGGCTTCACGACCATCCTTGGCTGTCTCAGCCCAGATTTCATAGAATGCAGGCAGATGATATGAAGGGTCTGTCCAAAGGTTTGAGCGGGAATCGGGGCAGAAATTTATGAGCTTGACGTCCATGTTGATGATGTTGGTGACACCGCCTGTTCCGTCCTTTGAGAAGAGATCGTTGAGCAGTTCCTGTGCCTCGGCCAGGTAATTGAATTCCTCATAGCTTCCCCAACGGCGTGAAGCTAACAGAAGGTCTGTAACATAGTAGAGCTCACCGTCACTGGCTGAACCCTGTGATGTGCGTCGGCCGTCTGTGCGGCAGGACCAGGCGAACAGACCGTGTGAAGGACCTTCCTCATTATGGCGCATATAGTGCTTTGACCAGCGCCATATTTTGTTGAACATTTCAGGTTTGTCCATTTGTACGGCCACCATCATGGCGTATGACTGGCCTTCAGTGCGGACATCGTTGTTCTTGACATCCGAGATGTAGCCCATTTTTACTGTCTTGCCGTCAACCTCAACGTCAACGTCTTTATAAGCGGCATCCTCACCTTCAAAAATGATTGAGTAGATTTCGTTGATTTTGGCATCGATTTCAGCCTGACTGAAACCCATTTCTTTGAGGTAGTTACGGTACTTTTTGGTTTCAATGTAACCTTTTTTTGCCGGTGCTAACTTTCCGGAAGAGGAGCAGCAGACTGTAATCCCGATTAAGGAAAAAATTGCTGCACAAATGGCAAATGTAAATAGTTTTCTCATATTGACAATTGTTTCTGATTATTCTTGGATGTATGATTTCCAAAGCTGGTAAGCTTCGTCATAGACAGGCATGTCGGATGCCTTAGGCTCAATGACCCTGATCTTCTGGAGTGAAGAGAATGCTTCGTTGTGGTCGTTGTAGATGTGCGCTCCCATACCGGCGCCCTTGGCTGCACCTATTGAACCGTCGGTGTCATACAACTCGATGGTGGCACCTGTAACGCCGGCCAGAGTATCGCGGAAGAGGGGGCTCAGGAACATGTTGGCATTGCCTGCATGAATCTTGTTGACAGGCATACCCATGTCTTCCATTATCTCAATACCGTATTTGAAGGAGAATACTATTCCTTCCTGTGCGGCGCGAAGCAGATGTGAACGGTTGTGGATATTGAAATTTACTCCATGGAAACTGCATCCGCACTCCTTATTCTCGAGAACGCGCTCAGCACCGTTTCCGAAAGGAAGCACAGAGACTCCGCCGGAACCTATCGGGGCCTGTGCGGCGAGATCGTTCATCTCGCTGTAACTGATGCCTTCAGGTACGATGTTGCGTTTCATCCATGCGTTGAGAATTCCTGTTCCGTTTATGCAGAGTAATATTCCGAGGCGGTTGAATCCGGTTTTGTGGTTAACGTGGGCGAATGAGTTCACCCTTGACTTGGGATCATAGCTGATTTCGCCGTTGACACCATAGACCACACCCGATGTGCCGGCTGTGGATGCAATCTCACCGGGTTCGAATACGTTCAGCGAGAGAGCGTTGTTGGGCTGGTCGCCTGCGCGGTAAGTGACAGGGATTCCGGCTGCGAGTCCGAGCTCGCCGGCAGCGGTGGGGGTAAGCCTGCCCTGTTCTGCGAAAGTGGGGACAATATCGGGAATGAATGAGCGGGGTATGCCATAGTAGTCGAGCAGGAACCCTGCTATGTCACCGGTCTGGAAATCCCAGAACATACCTTCTGAAAGTCCTGATATGGTGGTGGATATCTCTCCGGTGAGACGCATTGCGATATAATCGCCGGGAAGCATTATCTTGTCAATCTTGTCGAATATCTTGGGTTCGTTGCGCTTTACCCATGCCAGCTTGGAGGCTGTGAAATTACCTGGAGTGTTGAGCAGGTGGGTGAGGCACTGGGAACGGCCGAGTTGCTGGAAAGCCTCCTCACCTATTCCTACGGCACGTGAATCACACCAGATGATAGCCGGACGGAGAACTTTCTGATGTTTGTCAACGCATACAAGGCCGTGCATCTGGTAGGAAATGCCGATTGCCTGGATATCCTTGGTATAGATACGGCTCTGTGCGAGGACATCGGCAGTGGCAGCCTTGAGATATGACCACCAGTCTTCGGGGTTCTGTTCAGCCCATCCCGGATTGACGGCTTTGATGGGTGCTTCACTTTTGGGGGCAAATGCGGTTGCTATGCAAGTTCCGCTCTGAGCGTCAACAAGGCTGCACTTCACCGAAGAGCTACCTATGTCATAACCTAATAGATACATGTTTTGATATTATTTAGTTCGTAATTATACGTTTTTGTGAGGCCGGAGTCCCCGGGAGTTTACCCGTTTCGGCTTCCAAAGTTAAACAAAAGATGCGATACGACGGTCAGTATATATAAAAAAGGAGTAAATTTGAAGCAGAATACAAATTCCTGACTTTATGAAAAAATATTTCTTCATTGCAGTGCTGTCACTGCTCTCGGTAAGCTGTTCATCAGGTAACAGAGGAAACAGCGACAACCTCAAGCTTTGGTATGATGCTCCGTCACGCCAGTGGACCGATGCCCTGCCTCTTGGCAACGGACGTTTAGGTGCCATGGTGTTCGGTACTCCCGCTCAGGAGAGGATCCAGATAAATGAGGAGACTATTTGGGGAGGAGGTCCCCATAACAATGTGAACTATGCTGCCAAGGACGGTCTGGAAGAGATCCGTCAGGCTCTGTGGGAGGGCCGCCGTTCCGACGCGCAGGCTCTTTGTGACCGTTATATTTCGTCCAAAAGCGCTCACGGTATGCCTTATCAGACTGCGGGTTCACTTATGTTGGACTTTGAAGGAATCACTGATTTTACCGATTATTACAGGGAACTGGACATCAGCCGTGCTGTAGCTCTGACGCGTTTCAAGGCAAATGGGGTTGAGTTTACACGTGAGTCATTCGTTTCATTCCCTGATCAGGTGATTGTGATGCGCCTTACCGCTTCAACTAAAGGTTCGCTATCATTCACCGCCAGTTATAATCTGCCTTACCGCGATGACCGTATCCTAAGCCGTTCTGCCGGGATAACCGGCAAACAGGCCGTCATGACAGTTTCATGCAAGGGTGATGACCATGAGGGTATTGAAGGCAAGATACGTTTTACTGACAAGACTCTGATTGTTCCTGAAGGCGGCAAAATGACTTCAGCTGACAATGCTGTCAGCGTGAACGGTGCGGATGCAGTTACCATTTATATTTCAATAGGTACCAACTTCGTGAACTACCAGAGTGTCAGTGGCGATGAGAACAGGGAGGCAGACCGCTGGATGGAGCCGTTCATCAAGGGTAAGAAATATGATAAAATTCTGGCTGAACATATCAGCGCATATCAGAAGCAGTTCAATACCGTTACTCTTGACCTTGGTACGAATGAGCAGGCCAAACTGCCCACAGACCAACGCGTGGCACAGTTTGCTTCAAATTTTGATCCTCAACTGGTTACGCTTTATTTTCAGTTCGGACGCTATCTGTTGCTCTGCTGCTCCCAGCCGGGTGGACAGGCTGCCAACCTGCAGGGAATATGGAATGAGAGCCGTCAGGCTCCGTGGGATGGCAAATACACCACGAATATCAATGTCGAGATGAACTACTGGCCGGCATTCGTATGCGGCATACCGCAGACATTCGAGCCTTTCCTTCAGTTAGTCAAGGATTGTGCAGAACATGGGCGTGAAACAGCCGAGATGTACGGCTGTCGCGGATGGACTCTGCACCACAATACTGATATCTGGCGTTCCACGGGTGCTGTGGATGGTGCTTACAACGGAATGTGGCCCACAGGAGCAGCATGGTTCTGCCAGCAGATATGGGACGGTTATCTGTTTAACCAGGACCGCAAGTATCTGGAGGAGATTTATCCCATCATGAAGAGCGCATGTGAATTCTTCATTGATTTCCTGGTGGCTGAGCCTGTATCGGGGCACAATTATCTTGTGGTTGCTCCTTCATACTCACCCGAGAATGCTCCGCATGTTCAGGATGTGCTGGGCAAGGGCAACATAACAACCGTATTCGGTGCCACTATGGACAACCAGATGATGGCCGACCTGTTCGGGAATATGATTGATGCTGCAGAACTGATGGGTGAGAAGGATGCAGATTTCGTTAAGACTCTAAAGGATGTGAAGAGTCGTCTGGCTCCCATGAAGATAGGCAGTTGGGGACAGTTGCAGGAGTGGTTTGAGGATTGGGATGACCCCAAGGACAACCATCGTCACGTTTCGCACTTGTGGGGCATGTATCCAGGACGTCAGATTACAGCCGACGGTACTCCGGACCTCTTTAAGGCTGTACGCACCAGCCTGGAGGCCCGTGGTGATGAATCTACCGGCTGGTCCATGGGCTGGAAGGTCTGCCTGTGGGCTCGCTTGCTTGACGGCAATCATGCATACAAGCTCATTCAGGACCAGATAAAGCCTGCCGGCGGTCGCGGATTCGGCGGACGTGGCGGTACGTACAACAACCTGTTCGATGCACATCCGCCATTCCAGATTGACGGAAACTTCGGATGCACCGCAGGTATTGCCGAGATGCTGGTTCAAAGCCACACAGGTAAGATTGTTCTCCTGCCCGCTCTACCTGATGTATGGAAGGACGGCAGCGTGAAAGGCCTGCAGTGCCGGGGCGGCTTCATTCTTGAGGAACTGACCTGGAAGGACGGCAAGCCTGCTACAGTAAAAGTCCGTTCCACTGTGGGCGGCACTCTCAATATCTGCTGGAACGGCAACGATCAGAGCATCGATACCAAGTCCGGTAAGGTTTATTCAATCACTTTTTGAAAACCAACTCTCTTAAAACAATGAAAATCAAAAATGTAATCCTGCAGGCTCTGATAGTAAGCCTGCTCCCCCTGAGCGCAACAGCCCAGAAAAAAGCGTCAATAGATTGGTACGGATTCGTGGCTGCACAGTCATTCTTTGACACACACGAGAGTGTATCATCCGCTGACGGTTTCCTATATCTGTATCCTAAGGATGAGTTGACTGTTCTTACGGATGACCACGACAGGAGAGCTGTGCCGCAGGCCTCATGGTTCGGCACTATGGCCCGTCTGGGATTTACGCTGAAAGGTCCTGAAATATTCGGAGCAGCCAGCCGTGCTAAAGCCGAGTTAGAGTTCTCCGGTCACGTAGCTCCGGGCAGCGTGCTCTACCGTCATGCATTCATGGCTTTGGACTGGGAAAACAGCACTCTCGTATTAGGTCAGACGTGGCATCCTATGAATGACCTGTTCCCGAGTACCGTGAGCATTGCCATCGGCTCGCCTTTCAATGCTCTTAACCGCAGCCCGCAATTGCGTTATGAGTACTATCCGGGCAGCGAGAAGAAGACCAAACTGACCGCTGCTGCCTTATTCCAGGCTGCTAACGGTACATTCGGCCCTGGAGGCGTAGGCAAGTCTTATAATTACATCCGCAGGTCAATGGTTCCAATGCTTTATGCAGGTGTGGATTTCACGCTTGGTGACCTGAAGATTGGTGGCGGTCTTGAATTCCAGCACATATCACCTTATGTTGACTTGAATGATGACAACAAGAAATACTATATGAACGGTTTGTGCGGGATGGTTCAGGCCCAGTACAACAAGGACAAGCTTGCCGTCAAGGCCAAGACGCTGATAGGTCATAACATGTCACACCTGGGCATCTGTTCAGGTTACGGACAGGTTGACAGAAACGGTGAATCAATAGAATATGCTCCGCTGGCAGCCTCTTCTTCATGGGCACAGATACAGTACGGCAGTGACCTGAAGTTCGGCCTGTTTGGCGGTTACATGAGTAATTGGGGTGCAGGCAAGAACCTTGTGGCTATTTATGCCGCAGAAAACGGCACAATTGACAATATGTGGAGAATATCTCCTAACGTTCAGTATTCGGTAGGCAATGCTGTTCTGGGCTGTGAGTATGAGATGACAACGGTGGCATACGGTACGCCGGAAGCCAATGGCACAGTCAGCAACACTCACAATATAAGCAACAACCGTCTGCTGCTTTCAGTAATGTACAACTTCTAGTACGCATTAGGGACGGTTCCTTCCGTGGACGTTTGT
>JAFZKR010000011.1 GCA_017551845.1 Bacteroidaceae bacterium | reverse complement strand
AAGCGCACCGGATGGCGGGATGCGGGCCGTGAGGGGCCGCACCCTAAAATGAAGCCGGGAACCGGACCGCTGGCGGCTGTGCCGCCGGGGGGCCGGGGCACGCTACCGAGGAGTGGCGTGGAGGCTGTGTCTTGTGAGGACTGCTATGCAGGACCACAAGACTCTGCCGGAGCGCAACGACCCAGCGCCCGGAAGGGTGCGCCTGACGGCACGGCTCTTGTGATGGCCCGCGGGGATGGCGGCGTGTTTTACGACGTATTTGTGGCGGTGTGGGATGATGAGACGGGACGGCAGGAAGCGCAGGTGCGGTGCATTTGTTTTGGAGGGCGGACCGCCTGACTGAGGGAGCTATTTAATATAATGGATATTATGTTTGTAGGAGCGAGTGCGGGAGCGACGGAGGACATAATACCGCCTCCATTATGTTACATAGCGGAAAAGACTGCACTAAAGTTTCAAAGCGAACCGTACCCCATTGCGGCATGAAGCCGCAATTAAAAGAAGCGTGGAGCACGATTGCTATATCTATGCCTGGAACAGTGCGGGCACCGTGGAGGGTGTGGATATAGGAATGGTGCGGAACACCTTGTTGAATATCCTGAGCAGCGGCTGTGAGTGCGCAGATAAGTTCCTATTTGCAGGATGGTGGAGGTAGGTTTTGCGTTTGATGCGGCCGGTGACTTGCAGACGGTTTCACGGGAGGGCACGGACAGGGACTGGAACCACTATAGTTTGAATAACGCTCTATACCTTTATTTCCAGGCCCTGACTGTGCCGGGTTAAACAAGCCAGACAGTGGCCTTGGGGCGGGTTAATAAGGTCTTCTAAACCACTTTGGGGCGGCGCGTGAACCGGTGGGTTCACGGTGCGGGCCACTGGCTGCTACCTATACAGGGAGGGCACGTAGGTAAATCTCTGCTGCCATCTGCAGACTGCCTGATGATACTCACTTCACAGCCCGCGATATGGGGATCATCGGCCGTAAGGTCATCGGAATGAAGAATATCGGAAGTAAAGACATCGGTCAATTGAAATGTCTTTTACTATCTTTGCAAATACATCGGACAATACTACAGCAATTTGCTTATGAGAAAATGGGAAAAGGACGGTCTTGAGTTTCGGGTTACCCCCTATAAGCAGGAAACCGAAGCTGATAAGGTGACGAAAAGCCTTGTCGCAAATCTGATGCTTGAGATGGCTAAAGCCAGCATGATATTCGACAACAAGAAGTATGGATTTCATGACCTGCCATATACTTACAGGGAACGGCAGCTGGATGCCATTCTTCTGCCGGCATTATCAAAAATCTGCAAAGGCCTTGTCATGACTGAACTACCGGTGGTCCGTAAGATCAAGGATGAAGAGTCACGTGATATGGAATCAATGGGGCGTACTGATTATTGGTGCATCTATCGGGACTATAGTTTTGTGATAGAGTTGAAGCACAGTTATGACCGATATGGCTCGCATAAGACACGTCAGGACACCGTTGTTGAAAGATGGCAGGAGATGATTGAGCAGCTGAAGAATGCGGCATCTGACTTCAGAGGGTTTGAGGAAAAGACTAAAGGCGTTATCAGACTTGGCCTGCACGTGATTACATCCATAACCGCGAAGTGCGGCAATGACCAGACAATACAACAGTATAAGGATAAAGTCAAAGCGATACAGTACAGGTTGGTAAAGGATATGGCTGCGAAGAAACCAACTACAAGCCCCGATATGGCCATCTGCTGGCTTGTGCCAAAGAGAATGATAGAGAATGATGATGGCACCATACCTGGTCTCTGGATGTTTGCAAAGTGGTTTGAACCAATCAAGCACAAGGGAGCAAAACGATATGGCAATCCGGACGAATGATTGATATACGATGGAGTCAGTTTTCTTGCTGATTCCATTTGTTTTATATAATTTTGGCCCTTGCAAACAAGGAGAGAAGATTGGTTGTTATCGGTTAATCGGTTCATCAATTTTCGGGGGCGTGAGTAGCTGCGACAGCTGCTCATTCTTTTTTTATGTGCACCTGGTTCCTGAATGCTTACCGGCCATTTATCAGCCGCCCCGTAATTATCGGCTTTCGGGAAAGGCGATAGTTACGGGACGGAACCGATGCTGTGCATCGGAAGACACGCAGGTGCTTGGGTTAGGCGTTGGTGATGCGATTCTTCAAGTTCCTTACTTCATCCTTCAGTTGGACGTTCTCTTTGCAGAGTTGATCTACTGAGTACTTCAACTCTCCGTTTTCCTTCCTTAAGGCCACTACTTCACGATTGACGTTGGTGAGGTCTTCTATCAGGCGTTTGTTCTCCATGCTTAGGATGTCTATTGAGTCCTGCATGTTCTTGAGGAAGTCATTGCGTCTTTTCCTCTTGCCGGCAAGCCAGCCTGCAGCTGCTGTTACTATTGGTACCAGGCAGTCTGTGATTATTGAGATGGTTTGAGTTTCCATGGTGCTTGTTTGATTATGAGTAATACAATTTGATTTCTTGCTCTCTCCGTTTGATCAATCCGGGGAGTTTCTTATCACCGGCATAGACCCATCTTCTAAACTCGTCTGCAATCTTTGGATCATTGGGATTGCGTTCGACTAACTTTCTCAGAGTGCTTACCCGGAATGCTTGGGCGCCTATGTTGAAGACGAAACTTACGAGAGCATCAAACTGCTCTTGGGTTAGGTCTGCATCGATGCGGTTGACTTCATCTTCAGCGTGCTTGATATCCTGTTTTAGGAAAGCATCAGCCGTTTTCTCGGTGATGAGCATTCCGCGGTTGACGCCATCGGTGTGGCCATAGCCTATTGTCCATTTTCCTGCAGGGCAAAGGTATGAGTTGAGGCGTAGCTGCTCAAAACTCTTGATCAATAGGATTGCGTAGTTTGTTGATTTCATAGTATCTGTGTTTTTGTATGGTTGTTTGAACGGTGTGTCATTGGTTCCTGCGGCCCTGGAGCAACACTATGATGAATGCCAGGAGCAGGAAGATGTAGAAGATCTTGTCTATTATGGGTGATGCTCTTGGGGGATTGGATTGCGACTGGGTTTCATGGTTCTCTGATTTGTTTTGGGTTTGTTCATCGTCTATGTGGTGTTTGGTGGTTGTGGTATCGTTCTGGGTACATTCTTCCTGCGTTATGATGATGGTACCGCCTCCTTGGGCGATTAGCAGATCCAGGAGTTCTGCAGGTGCTGCAGGAGTTCCGGAGGGTGCGGGCATCGGACTTGGGGTGACATCGGGCGTGGCGGGTTTCTTGAACCCGGGTGTTTGCATCGGAAGAAAGGTTATGGTGGTTGTGGTCCTACGGGTGTTCAGGATGCTTTTTGCCAGGCTGTCTATCGACTGAGTGGTGATACTGGTGGTTGTGGACTGGGCGCTGCTCATCTGCTTTGTGCTGCGGCAGCTGATGGTCATCAGAAGTATTATGGTGATGGCTACGATGTGGGGGATGTTCGTGTTCTTCATGGTGCTTATCATTTATTGCAAATGTAACACTTTTAACAAAAGTGTGCAATACAAATCTTTCGGTTTACAAATAGTTTTTGGCTCCAAGTGTTGGAATAACCAAGATTTACCTATATTTGCTCCGTAATCACTGGCTTTGTTTGGTGATTATGACATATTGGACATATTGTGATTTTCGCTTTACGCGTGTAAGACTCAAAATCGGCTAATCAAGAGACTTGAACACGATGCGTTTAGGGAAAGGTCACCACTTTAATGTGGGCGTCTTTCCCAGTCGTGTTCGTAAGGGTCTTAGCCGATACCTGAGTTTTACGCTGGAGGCGTCCACATTATTTATTTTAATTGAATGAAGAACCAAAGTTCGTACCAGATTCTCCCAGAGATGGAGATTTTCGCAGATACTTATAAAGGACAAGACAAAGCTCCGATGAAGTATCTGTATTTTTCTGATAACATGAACGAACTGCAGGAAACCATTGCAAAACTCGCTTTTGTTTGCATAATGCAGGATGTTCCAAAGATTGTTCCGGAAGATGTGATGCAGGTGGCCATGGCCACGATGCTTGAGAACACGTGTGAGCATTTGAAGTACTATGCTTCATTTACTGCCTGGATCAATCCCAACTTTACAGAGAACGACTATTATACCCTCTACCAAGAGTCCTTCAAATATTACTTTGACAATGTGAAGGGCATGATGGAGGATTTCGCTCTTGACCAGGAGAACTGGAAGAAGGGGTTTGAAGGGTGTCTCTTTATTGACTAAGCTCTAAGTATTGCTTTAAGGCCTCTGCGTGTATGCGGGCCAAACTACGGATTCCACTGACTGAACGGAGGAGGCTTGCGTTCGCCTTGTTGTCTATGTAGAGGTTGGTGGTAAGGATTGTAGGACTGGCGGTGACATCAAGCAGCCGGGCTGTTGATACGCTTCTTTGGCTGATGACGGCTGTATGGTTGGAGATTGCGCTGCGGCCGAGGATCCTTAAGGCCTGACGGATGTAGAGGTCGGCAAGACGTTCTGATTCCGGACTGGTGGACTGATACCTTACTTCCCAGCCGGAGGCAGAATGCCACTGGCCATCCTGAACGGAGGCACCGAGCGTAAGGATGACGTTCAAGTTGGAGGATGCGGGCAGTTTCCTTTCCAAGGTCGGCAGTTTCTTGAGCAGGGTTTCTATAGATGCCGTGATTGTTCTGATGGTTGCGGACGGTATGTCTTTAGCGGATTGGCGAAACTGGAACTCTATCTGTGATGACAGGATTCGGAGTACTTTCTGCTCGGTGACCTGGCTGTCCGGAAAGAGGTGGGCAACAGGGGTGGGCAACTCGGGATAGATGAGGTTAATGTTCATGGTGTTTTTGGTATTAATGGTTTATACAAAGATACGAAATATAATCCAGCACAGCCCCTGTACCGATTATTTTGCTACCTTTGTCAGTAATATTAGCCGTAATAAGGCTGTATTAAGATTGTCTGAAGGCCTCAGCTCCTGAAAGGGATTCTGAGGCCTTCATTTATTTTTTAACATAAAGGTGGGCAAGAAGTGGGCAACTTTTTGAAACAAAAACGCCCTACAAGGCTCGTAGGGCAGTTTTTGGCGGTGCGTATGGGACTCGAACCCATGACCTCCGCCGTGACAGGGCGGCATTCTAACCAGCTGAACTAACGCACCTCGCTGTTTTGCGGTGACAAAGGTACTCACATTTTTCGTACCTACAAGCGTTCTAACACTTTTTT
>JAFZKR010000091.1 GCA_017551845.1 Bacteroidaceae bacterium | reverse complement strand
TTCATGGTTATCATGCCTGTGCCGGACGGTTTATCCGGATACCGGTAATAACTTATGACCTGAGCCAATGCCACCGGACCGCATCCGGCAACACACTTTTCGTGGACTCCTCCTGATAATGTCTCTTCAGGAAACAGATTGTTGTAGGGCGTCTTCTGACCGTATCTTATCTTATCCGTAAGAGGTTTTATCATTGCTCTTCCTGAAATCAGTGCCGATGACAGGTTGCTGCTGTAAATAGATTCGTTTTCTTTAAGTTTGGAAAGCAGTTCAGAATAATTTTCCAGTATCCCGTCAATTGTGGCGCTGCTTTCGTTGTTGTTTCCGATTCCTAATTGGGAATCCGGCCCGTATGCCAGGATTGGGAAGTCCAGAAATGGTTCGAAGGGTTCTTTGGCTACAATGCAGAAGTTTTTACTTCGTTCGCTGGAGAAACATATAAGGTTATCGGAAGTGTAAACTATACGCATACCTTGGGCATCAATGCCACGGTCTGTCAAAAAATCCAATGCTGTTTTCCATTCGTGGCTCCAGTCCGTATCCTGACATGTAGCTATTGCGGTTGAAAGCAACAATAATATAGTTGTGATACACTTCTTCATAAATTATCTTCGGGATTCCAAAGATAGGTCATTTCCTCCGGTTAGAGAATTGTAGCTTAAAAAAACAACAGAACGGAAACATAATAGGAATCCGTTTTCAATAATTTGTTTAACTTTGGACTTTTGGAATAAAGTGACAGATGACAGACTCCTTTTTGACGGTGACAGGTGAGGCGCAGACGCAGTTCGTGGAACAGCGTAGCCGTTTCATCTCGTTCATCTGGCATGTGACAGATTCTGAGCAGGTTAAGGAAAAGCTTACTGTCCTTCAGAAAGAGTTTTATGACGCCCGCCATGTATGCTACGCCTACATGCTCGGGGCGGAACGTAACGACTGGCGGGCCAATGACAACGGAGAACCGTCAGGCACAGCGGGAAAGCCCATTCTGGGACAGATAAACAGTGCTGGGCTGACTGATGTGTTGATAGCTGTAGTCCGTTATTTCGGAGGAGTCAAGTTAGGAACGTCGGGACTCACGGAGGCGTACAGGACGGCTGCCGCACTGGTAATAGAGAAGGCTCAGGTGGTGACTGCGTACGTGGAACGTGACGTGACGGTTCTGTTCACTTACAACATGACAAACGTGGTCATGAAGGCGGTCAAGGAGATGGATGTCAGGATTGTGGAGCAGGACTACGGTACGTTCAGTGTAGAAGGTGAAGAGTGTTCATTTGATTGCAAGACAGTGCTGCGGGCCCGGCTTTCAGTGGCTGACGAACTGGTATCCCGGCTTGATTCCGTGGCTGAAACACAAGCTGTAAAAGAGGTTTCATGTAAAAAAGGTTAATATGAAAATGAAGAGAATTATTCTTGGACTCTTCCTGACGTTGGCAGTCTTGGGAGTGCAGTCCTGCAACGGTCAGTCAAGACCAGAGAACAAGAGCGGCCACGATCTGTGGTTGGGTGACATTACCGTGACAAGTAATGCATCTGCCCAGAAGGCAGTCTGGCAGAGGGAACTGGAACTCATTGACAAGGATGCGCTTGGAGTAAGTGATATAGGGGTTGATGCAAGCGGAGTATATAATAACGCCCTCGGTGATGAAGGATTCAGCATCAACTGCATAGGCAGGCATGTCTCAGTGACTGCCAATACTGATGCGGCAAGGCTGTATGCCGTTTTCTACCTCAGGAGGATGGCTGATTGCGGAGAACGCATTGAGGACAGATTCCTGAAAACTGAGATTCCTGCTTTCAAATATCGCATACTCAACCATTGGGACAACCCTAACGGTACCGTTGAGCGCGGATTCGCCGGGCGCTCACTCTGGAAATGGAATGAACTTCCGGGTCAGATACGTCCCGAGTACGAGGAGTACGCTCGAGCGAACGCATCGATAGGTATAAACGGAACGGTGCTAAACAATGTGAATGCCGATGCACGCATGCTTACACGTGAGTACCTGGAAAAGGTGAAGGTACTTGCCGATATATTCCGTCCATATAATATCAAGGTGTATCTGTCGCTGAACTTTGCAGCTCCCAAGCATCTGGCTAACCTCAATACCAGTGATCCTCTTGACAAGGATGTCATAAAGTGGTGGAATGACAAGGTGGCCGAGATATACAGTATCATCCCGGACTTCGGAGGATTCCTGGTAAAGGCCAATTCCGAAGGTCAGTCAGGTCCTCAGGACTACGGACGCACCCATGCCGATGGAGCAAATATGATTGCCGATGCACTGAAACCCTTTGGTGGAATAGTCATGTGGAGGGCTTTCGTCTATGCGCCCACATCGCCAGACCGCGCCAAGCAGGCTGTGGAGGAGTTCAAGCCGCTGGATGGACAGTTCCGTGACAACGTGATCATCCAGATCAAGAACGGACCGGTTGATTTCCAGCCGCGTGAACCTTTCAGCCCGTTGTTCGGACAGATGGAACACACGAATGTGATGGCCGAGATGCAGATCACTCAGGAATATATGGGCCACAGCAACCACATGGTATATCTTCACCCCATGTGGAAGGAGTGTCTGGACTCAGATACGTATCAGAATGGTAAGGGCTGCACTGTGGCAGCTGAGACTATGGGCAAGGTTCATGGCAACACTTCCATGGGTGCAATAGCAGGTGTGACCAACATTGGCGACAGCGTGAACTGGTGCGGACACCAGCTGGCACAGGCTAACTGGTATGCATTCGGACGTATGGCATGGAATCCGGATTTAAGTTCAGAGCAGATTATTGACGAATGGTTAAAACAGACTTTCACCTCCGACAAGAAGTTCCTGGAACCGGTGAGCAAGATGATGCTTGCCTCGCATGAGGCTGCTGTAAGCTATGAGATGCCTCTTGGTCTGCATCATTGCTTTGGCGGTGCAGGACACTACGGTCCCGGCCCATGGGAGGGTTCGTCGCGTCCGGACTGGTCTCCCATGTACTATCACAAGGCAGCTGCCGACGGGGTGGGGTTTGACCGTACCTCAAAGACAGGAACCGATGCAGTATCGCAGTATCATGAGCCGCTCAAATCATTATATGACAATGTGGAGACATGTCCTGAGAATCTGATTCTGTGGTTCCATCACTTGCCTTGGGATTATAAGATGAAGAGCGGTCGCACTTTGTGGAATGAGCTGTGCTACACTTACCAGGATGGTATTGATCAGGCCCGCGGTTTTATAAGCACATGGGAGAGCGTGGAGAAATTTGTTGACCCGTACCGTTACAGTCAGGTGCATGACAAACTTGTACGTCAGGCCAAAGATGCCATCTGGTGGCGTGATGCCCTGATGCTCTATTTCCAGCAGTTCTCCAAGATGGAGATTCCTGCCGACTGCACTCAGCCGCAGCATACCTTGGATGAACTGCGCAGCTTCCGTCTCCGAATCTCCAACTATGAAACTCCTGCACTTGACAAACTACCGGAATATGTTTTGGAATAACTGGCCAATGAATTAATGCAGAATATGAATGCTGTAGTTTCCGGATTATTCAGAAACAGCCGGTTGCCGGTGATGCCTATTATGACTCATCCGGGAATTGAGCTTATAGGGCGTAAAGTTATTGATGCCGTTACAGACGGACAGGTACACAGTGATGCCGTTTTTGCTCTCCGCAAGGCTTATCCGCAGTCGGCTGCATCAACCACAATAATGGACCTTTCGGTTGAAGCTCAGGCTTTCGGTGCGGAGATAGTGTTCGAGGATAATTCTGTGCCTACCGTTACCGGACGGTTGCTCTCTTCGGCTCAGGATGTGGGAGCCCTTGTGATTCCTTCGCTTGACAAAGGCCGTTTACCGGAATATCTTAAAGCTGTGCGGTTGTCGGCTTCCAGATTGGAAGTGCCGCTTTTCGGAGGTTGCATAGGTCCGTTTTCACTTGCAGGACGTCTGTATGACATGACTGAACTGATGATGGCCATGTATATTGAACCTGATACGGCACATGCCTTGCTCCGCAAGTGCTCCGCATTCCTGCTTGGGTATGTAAAGGCTATCAAGGATGCTGGTGCATCCGGTGTAGTGATGGCGGAACCTGCCGCAGGGTTGCTGTCGGATACGGATTGCATGCAGTATTCATCGGCTTACGTAAAAGAGATTGTAGATGCTGTCCAGGATGACAGATTCGCAGTGATCCTGCACAATTGCGGAAATCAGGGACAGTGCACGGAATCAATGATAGCCACCGGAGCTGCTGCACTTCATTTCGGCAATGCTATTGATTTGGCCGGCGTGTTGTCACAGGTTCCTGCGGATATTGCCGTGATGGGCAATGTGGATCCTGTAGGAATAATGAAAATGGGTACGCCGAAGCAGGTACATGAAGCGGTCGAGAAATTGAAGGCTCTGGCGGCCGGTCATAACAATTTCGTGCTCTCAACAGGCTGTGATGTCCCACCTTACGCACCGGAGGAAAATATTGCGGCCTTCTTTGATGCTGCTGTGTAATACAAGTTTAAACAATAAAAAACATACAAACAATGACACAAGAACAGATTCAGAAACTGGAAGAGACAATCCAGCACAAGAATGACAGGATCCATGTGGCGCTTATTGCGGACAGTCCGTGGATTCCAGGCTATTGCGGCCACACTTTCGTGGACTACTATGCACGTAATGAGGTTTTCATCAATGACAACCGCAAGATACGCAAGGACTTTCCCGATGCGATTTTTGTGCCGAGTTGGTGGGTGGAGTACGGAATGGCTGCCGAACCTACGGGATTCGGTTGTCCCACATGTTTCTTCGATGACAATCTGCCGCACATGCATCCGCTTACTGAAGATCTGGACAAGGCAGAGGAGATATTCGGCAACATTCAGATTCCGGACCCGAAAGTTGACGGTTTCATGCCGCTCATTCTGAACCAGCAGCGTTATTACCAGCCGCTGATGGAGCAGGACGGCGAGGAAGTGTATATGGTATGTGCTCGAGGACCGTTCACCGTTGCGTCACACATGTTTACCGTGACCCAGCTTCTTATGCTCATGATGATCAATCCTGATGCTGCTGATAAGCTGCTCAGCAAGACTGTGGAGTGCGTAAAGCGTTGGCTTGAGGCTCAGCTTGAGAACGTCAAGACGGCCAAGGCTATAATGGTGCTTGATGATGTATGCGGCTATTTCAGCCCTGAAGATTTTGAGACTCTCTGCATGCCTTACATGAAACAGGTGTTCAGTGCATTCCCTGAAGTGCGTCACTATTTCCATAATGACTTTACATCAAACAGCTGCTATTCACATTTGACTGAGATGGGGGTTGATGTTTTCAACTTCACTCACATGCAGGAGATAGGTGAGTCCCGCAAGCTGGCTGGCGACAAGGTGGTATTCATGGGAAACGTTCCGCCTATGCTGCTTGCACAAAGCGATCCCAAGACAGTATATGATACTACAAAGCAGGTGATTGAAAGCTATGTGGCAGCCAACGGCAGCCATCACGGCCTTCTGCTCAGTACAGGAGGAGGTATGCCTATGGGAGCGGTCAAGCCGAACATCGACGCCATGATTCAGGCTGTCAAGGATTATAATTCCACTCTCTGAAAACAACAATCCCCCGCATTTTCGGATGCGGGGGATTATTGTTTCCTGTCATTACCATTAATGTTTTTTTTGTTTTTATCATATTTTTATTCAAAATTACTATCTTTGCCATTGCAATTACGAAGAATTAGCTTCAAATGGATCTTCAGGAACTGACCGATGCCATTGTTGCCGGTAACATGAACGGTGCCGTAGCTCTGTCCAAGCAGGCTGTGGAGAGTGGCGTTGAACCTAAAACCATAATCAGCGAATATCTTATTAAGGGGATGGAGATAATCGGGGCCCGTTTTGGTGAAGGAAAGGCTTTCGTGCCCAATCTTCTCATGTCTGCACGCGCTATGAAAGGATGTCTTGACCTGCTCAAACCTATGATGCAGGGTGAAACAGGAATAAACTATGGCAAGGTGGTTATAGGTACTGTCAAGGGTGACCTGCATGACATAGGCAAGAATCTCGTGGCCTCCATGTTCGAAGGTTCCGGATTTGAAGTTATAAATTTGGGTATCAATGTGGATGCGGACAAGTTCGTGAAGGCGGTGATTGAAAATGATGCCGACATTCTATCCCTTTCGGCCCTTCTTACCACTACTATGGGTTACATGAAGGATGTAATCAAGGCTGTGGAAGAGGCGGGAATCCGTAACAATGTCAAGATAATGGTGGGAGGTGCTCCGTTGAATGAGGCTTTTGCCCGTGAGATAGGGGCCGATGTTTATACTGCCGATGCCAACGAGGCCGTTATTGTGGCCAAGAAACTGCTCGGCAAAGCATCATGAACAGGATAAACTTTATTAATACACTTTCAATAACTTAAATTTCTACACATTATGAAGAAAATCATGTTATTCGCAGCTGCTTTGCTCACAGCAGGCATTGCAAGCGCACAGGTGAGTTATCAACTTGGTTTTATGGCAACCTCTGAGAAAACGACTCACACCATAGGTGGTATTTCTCAAACTAATAAGAACAACTACAGCGGTTTCATGGTGGGTGCCGACTACAACATGAACATTGCCGGCGGTTTCAACGTGGCTCCCGGCGTGGCTATGGAGTTATCATTAGACAATAAAGACAATGATGTGAAATACAAGGAGTTTAATGTCTTGGTTCCTGTTGATTTCAACTACGGATTCAATCTTGGTCAGGATCTGAAACTCTATCTGTTTGCCGGTCCGACCTTTGATTTGGGTCTTATGGCCAAGAATGATGACAAAGACTTGTTTGATAATAGCAAAAAGCGTTTTGACATCCTTGTTGGAGGTGGCGCATGGGTTGATATCAAGGATGTTATCCGCCTGAAGGCTGGTTATAAGCTCGGTCTCCTTGATATTTCAGATGTGGACAATTATGAGTGGAAAAAGAATGTCGTCACAGTTTCTGTAGGCTATCTCTTCTAATCTTTATTTCGAAACAATTCGTAATCAATAAAAACAGGCGCCTGATTGGTGCCTGTTTTTTTATTGAGCCGAAGGCGGGACTCGAACCCGCGACCTACGCATTACGAATGCGTTGCTCTACCAGCTGAGCTATTTCGGCTTGATTCTCAAACCGGCTGCGAATTTAGTCATTTTCTTCAAATATGATTCCGGTGCCAAGTTCCTTTTTCATCCATCGGGCGTTAATTGCCGTATTATTTGGTCGTGTCGGCATTTTTGAGTTATTTTGCAATTTAATATAGTTATAATATTTATTAGTGTTTTATCTGACACAATAAGAATGAAGTACGCATTGGTTACCGGGGGCTCAAGAGGTTTGGGCCGTGCCGTAAGCATAAGATTGGCAGAGTCAGGATATCCTGTCCTGATAAATTATAAATCGAATGCCGATGCGGCCTCAGAGACGAAACGGCTCATTGAGGAGGCTGGCGGACAAGCTGAATTGCTGCCATTTGACGTTTCCGTACAGGAAGAGGTGGAGACCGCGGTTGACAGCTGGCAGGAAACCCATAAGGATGATTATATTGCCGTTCTTGTTAACAATGCCGGAATACGTCGCGACAATCTTATGGTCTTTATGCAGAACGATGATTGGAATAACGTTCTCAATACCAATCTGAACAGTTTCTTCTATCTAACCCGTCGTCTGCTCAAGAACATGATGACGAAGCGGTGGGGCAGGATAGTGAACATGGCATCGCTTTCCGGTATCAAGGGACTTCCGGGGCAGACGAACTATTCTGCGGCCAAGGCAGCTCTTATAGGTGCCACAAAGGCTCTTGCTCAAGAAGTTGCCGCCCGCAATATTACAGTCAATGCCGTTGCTCCCGGTTTCATTGCCACAGACATGACAAAGGAACTTCCGGAGGATGAGCTCAGGAAAATGATTCCGGTGGGACGTTTCGGTCGTCCTGAAGAGGTTGCCGCGACTGTGGCTTTTCTGATATCGGATGAGGCCTCATACATAACCGGTGAGGTCATATCTGTCAATGGCGGGCTTTATACATGATTGTTTTTCAAAATGTTATTGATATGAAAAAGTTTTTTGTACTGTTATTCTGTGCAACTGTTTTTATTTCGGTATCGGCACAAACATATGTTGTTACCGAAAAAGGCACTGTCCGTGTTCCGAGTGGTTATCAGGGCCATATCGAGTATTCCAACCTTTTCTATCTTGAAGATGGGGGGACAGCAATGGACATATCTACTACACATGGTTTTTATTATACGTCCAATATGTTCGTAGGTATAGGTATAGGGGTACATGTGGCTCCTGATGACGGTTTTGTGCCTGTTTTTGCATCGGCGAAATATATTTTCAATCCTCGTACGAGAATCTCCCCGACGATACAGATGCGTATGGGTTCTTTTTTCAATGAGGGTGCCAAACCATACGGTGATTTGTCATTAGGCTTGAGATTTGCATCGGACAGGGATTTCGCATTCTCCATTCAGGCATGCGCATCGTACTATGCCCCGTATGACAAGACTGAATACTCTTGGGATTATATTACAGAAAGAGAGCTATCAACCACTACTAGAATCAATCTGTCGTGTGTAGGACTCAGATTGGGTATCGAGTGGTAACATGATTTCCTGAACGAAATGGGTAGAGTCGTAATAACAGGTATCGGAATCTGGAGTTGTTTAGGACAGAGTGTCGATGAGGTCCGTGATTCCCTGTTCAAAGGAAAGTCCGGGATAGGTATTGATCCTGTACGCAAGGAATACGGTTATAGGTCCATGTTGACAGGTGTTGTCCCTAAACCTGTTCTCAAGGGGGTGCTCGACCGTAGGACACGTGCAGGAATGAGTGAGGAGGCTGAATATGCCTATATGGCATCGGCTCAGGCTTTCGGTTCAGCCGGAGTGGATGATGATTACCTGCAGAAAAATGAGGTGGGCGTGATTTTCGGCAATGACTCCAGTGCTCAGCCGGTCATTGAAACAGCCCGTATCATGAATGAGTACCGTGATTCTGCAATGTGCGGTTCTGGACTGATATTCCAGTCCATGAACTCAACGGTAAACATGAACATGAGCACAATATTTCATCTGCGAGGCATAAACTTTACGGTGAGCGCAGCATGTGCCAGTGGCTCTCATGCTATTGGATTAGGATACATGATGATACAGCAGGGACTTCAGGATATGGTCCTTTGCGGCGGTGCTCAGGAGACCAACCATATGTCTATGGCATCGTTCGATGCCCTTTCGGCATTCTCTATACGTCATGACGAGCCGCAGCGGGCATCGCGTCCCTTTGACCGTGACCGTGACGGATTGGTTCCCAGCGGCGGAGCGGCGGCATTGGTGCTCGAGGATTATGATCATGCAGTCAAGCGCGGTGCCACCATACTGTGCGAGGTGTTGGGTTACGGTTTTTCATCGAACGGTATGGGAGGCATTTCACAGCCCAACTCTGATGCATCATATCTGGCTATGACCAGAGCTCTTGAAAGGTCATGCATTCAGCCGGATGAGGTTGATTACATAAACGCACATGCCACATCAACACCTCAGGGGGATATGTATGAGGCAGTTGCCTTGGCCCGTCTGTTTGAGGGACGTAAGGCGTGGATAAGTTCCACCAAGTCCATGACCGGCCACGAATGCTGGATGGCAGGAGCAAGTGAGATTGTCTATTCCACCATAATGCTGAATAACGGTTTTGTAGCTCCGAACATAAATTTTGAGAATCCTGATGAGCAATCGGCACGTCTCAGGATTGCTGCCAGTACACAGCAGACAGAATTAAGAACCATACTGTCCAATTCCTTCGGATTCGGAGGAACCAACAGTGCACTTGTAATTAGGAAGATATAACATGAATCTGTCACCAGCCTTGAAAGAGGCATACACCAAGGAACATCTCAGTGCACGTGAGGCTCAGCGTCTGGCTGAGTTCATTGCATGGGGGCCTATAGTTTTTCAGGCATCCCGTCTGATGGTCAAGTTCGGAATCCTGGACCTTCTTCGTGACGACGTGGAAGGATTGACTCAACAGGAGATAGCCGAAAGGACAGGACTGTCACTCTATGCTGTGAAAGTTCTGACTGAGGCTTCGCTCTCCATAGGAACAGTGCTTTTGGATCCGGACACGGACCGTTTCAGCCTCTCCAAGACAGGTTGGTTCCTGCTTACCGACCCTGCAACCCGGGTGAACATGGATTTTAACCATGATGTCAATTATGAGGGCTGGTTCCGTTTGGAGGAGTCACTCAAGGAGGGACGTCCTGCTGGTCTTGAGCATTTCGGCGACTGGCCTACAGTATATGAGGGCCTATCGCAGCTCCCGGAACAGGCTCAGAAGAGTTGGTTCGGTTTTGATCATTTCTACTCTGACCATTCGTTTGACGAGGCACTGAAGATAGTGTTTGACAATGGTCGGACAGAGTCATTGGTTGATGTGGGCGGTAATACCGGACGATGGGCCTTGCGTTGTGTGGATTACAGCGACAAGGTGCGTGTGACCATAATGGATCTGCCACAGCAGCTTGAGATGATGCGTGCCCAGACTGCCGGCAAGAAGGGTGCCGGGCGGATAGAAGGTTTCGGCATTAACCTGCTGGATCGCAGTTCGAAATTCCCTCAGGGCCGTCATTTTGATGCTATCTGGATGAGTCAGTTCCTGGACTGTTTCTCGGAAGAAGAGATATTGAGTATCCTTACACGAGCTACGGAAGCTATGGACAAGGATACGCGCCTTTATATTATGGAGACATTCTGGGACCGCCAGAGATTCGAGCCGGGCGCACTCTGTCTTACCATGACCAGTCTTTATTTTACCGCTATTGCCAACGGAAACAGCAAGATGTATCATTCCGAGTGCATGGAGCGTCTGGTGGAGCAGGCGTGTATGAAGGTGGATTGCATTCATGACGGGCTGGGGCAGGGACACAGCATAATGGTTTGTTCATTAAAGTGAAATTCAAACAAGTATAACAAATAAATCAAATGGAAAGAAGTGAAATTGAAGCCAAAGTCCGGAATTTTATGATTGAGGACATTGAGATTGATGAGGAGAAGATTAACCCTGATGCACACTTGATGAAGGATCTGGGCATTGACAGCCTTGATTTCATTGACATTGTGGTTATAGTCGAAAAGACTTTCGGTGTCAAAATCAAGAGTGAGGAAATGGCCGGTGTGGATACCTTCAGCAAGTTTTGTGACTATATAGAAAGCAAAGTTGGCTAAAAAGACGGGCAAACCTGTGGAGTGGAAGGGCAGGACCGACGGCCTTCCTTGGATGATACGCTCACTTGTGGTGGTGATGAAGGTGTTGGACCGCAGGGCCATTTATCTTGTGATGGCACTGATAGTTCCTTTCTATATGATATTCAATCACCAGGGGTACAAGTCTATTTACAGGTTTTTCCGTGACAGGTTCGATTATGGGCCATTGAGATCATTCTTTAATGTCTATGCCAATCATTTCCGTTTCGGACAGGTAATAGTTGACAGGTATGCCGCATACGCCGGGAAGAAATTCAAGTTCTCCTTTGACGGCAACGATCTGTTCCTGTCGATGCTTGACGAGCCGGGCGGTTTTGTACAGTTAAGTTCACATATCGGAAACTATGAGATGGTCGGTTATAGTCTTACATCAACCTCAAAACGCATAAACGGTCTCTTTTATGGAGGAGAATCAGAGGTGATGATGGATTTCAGGCGCAGGATACTGAGTATGCACAATGTAGGACTCATTGAGGTAGATGGTAGTATGTCACACATTTTTCAGATGAATGCCGCGCTTGACCGTGGTGAGATAGTCAGTATGACGGGTGACCGTCTGCTGGGTTCGTCCAAGGCTTTGCGCTGTTTGTTCATGGGGGCAGATGCCAATTTTCCTATGGGACCTTTTGCATTGGCAGTCCAGAAAGATGTACCTATCATGGCAGTGTTTTCAATGCGTGACAAACGGGGTGTTTATAAGGTTTATGTACGCAAGATAACATCCTCACCTGAAAAACCAGTGAGAGCATCCATGCAGGAAATGGCACAGAGATTTGCAACTGAGCTGGAGTCGATCATACGCCTTTATCCTACGCAGTGGTTCAATTATTATGATTTCTGGAGTGCTTGATATGGAGAGCTTCAACCAATATGATATTCTGGAACTTCTGCCGCAACGCAGACCTTTCGTTATGGTTGACAGTATGGTTTATTGTGACATGACTGTTACGAAGACTCGGCTTGAGGTCAGAGCCGATAATATTTTCAATGACGGAGGTCATCTCTCCACGGCCGGAATATGTGAGAATATCGCACAGACTTGCGCGGCCCGTATAGGGTATATGAGTCTTGCATCAGGTGAACCTGTCAGGCTTGGATTCATAGGTGCCATAAGCAACATGCAGGTCCACCGTACTCCTGTAACAGGTGAAACGGTTGTGACAGAGATCAAGGTGTTGCAGGAGGTGTTCAACATAACCCTTGTGCATGCAGAGATGAAATGCGGTGATGAACTGATAGCTGAGACTGACCTCAAGATAGCCTTGGGTGATGAAGAGGCTAAAAATTGAGAATGCTATGAAGGAACTGAAAGAGACAATACCGTTCAGGGTGAGGTTCAGTGAGGTTGACTCAATGAACATAGTCTGGCACGGCTCATACCCCCTCTATTTTGAGGATGCCCGCGAGGCATTCGGCCGTAAATTCGGATTGGGGTATTATGACATTTTTGACAACGGATACTATGCGCCTCTTGTGGAACTTACGTTCAAGTACAAGAAGCCTATAACATACGGCATGAAACCGGAGATAACGATTGTATATCGTCATACCGATTCGGCCAAGATTGTTTTTGATTATGAGATAAAGGACTCCGTAAACGGAGAGTTGCTGGCTGAGGGCCATTCGGTTCAGGTGTTCATGGACCGTAACTACCAGCTGGTCTGGGCCAATCCGGAGTTCTATGAGGAGTGGAAAAAGAGATGGGAAGAGTAATACAGTGTATTGCTGACAATGTGGTTTCGCCGCTTGGCATGACATCAAAGGAGAACTATCTGAATGTCAAGGCAGGTAGGAGCGGGCTTGCACGATTTGAGGAGATGGATAATGTCAACTCCCCGTTCATGCTGTCACGCATAGACCGCAGTGTAATTGACAATCTCTATACCAATCTGGGAATACCTGACGGCAAGTACACTTTCTTTGAAAGAATGCTTTTATGCAGCAGCATTCAGGCTGTTAGGGAATCAGGCATTGACGCATCCTCAGACAGAGTGCTGTTCATCATATCCACCACCAAGGGTAATGTTTCACTCCTTGATACAAATGTCAAGGGATTCCCGCGTGAAAGGGTGCTGCTTGGTGAATCGGCACGTCAGGTTTCACGCTATTTCGGCAATCCCAATGCTCCCATTGTTGTATGCAACGCCTGTATATCAGGCGTATGTGCTCAGATTGAGGCTATGCGTGCCTTGCGCAGCGGCCGTTATGACTATGCAGTGGTGACAGGTGCCGATGAGCAGTCACCGTTCATAATATCCGGATTCCTGTCATTCAAAGCGCTTACCGATACTCCGTGCCGTCCGTTTGACAAGGACCGCACGGGGCTCAATCTAGGTGAGTGTGCAGCTACCGTGGTGCTGAAAGCTGTTGACGGTACAGCAGGCGGATGGGTTCTTGATGGTGGAGCCATAAGGAATGATGCCAACCATATATCAGGGCCCTCAAGAACGGGCGAGGGGAGTTACCTGGCTCTTATGGAGGTGTTGAACGGATGCGGTCGTGAGGGACTTGCATTTCTTAACGTACACGGTACTGCTACTGCTTATAATGATGAGATGGAGTCAATAGCCATATACCGGGCGGGACTTATTGATGTTCCGGTTACGGGACTGAAAGGCTATTACGGACATACAATGGGTGCTGCAGGCATAATGGAGAGCATTCTCTCAATGTATGCAGTTGAGGATGGTACAGTGCTGGCTACGCGTGGCTATTCTGAACAAGGTGTGACATATCCCGTAAATGTGAGTTCTGTGAACAGACCTGCAACGGGTAACAGGTTCATCAAACTGCTGTCAGGATTTGGCGGATGCAATGCCGCACTGTCATATACGTACCATAATAGTTGACGGTCATGGAACAGAGAACCAAACTCAGATATACGGTTATCACTGACAAAGCTGTTCAAGTTAACGGACATCAGCTTGAATGTGGGCTGACCGGTTCAGCTATGCTTACTGAACTGTATCGTGCTCATGTGGCTGATTGGCCCAAGTTCTTCAAGATGGATACTTTGAGCAAAGTAGGTTTTCTGGCATCGGAACTGTTGCTCAAAGAGTGCGGTGAAAAGCGTCTTGAGAGCGAAGAATATACATCGGCCCGTGCTGTGGTGCTATTCGGCACGACCGCCTCACTCTGCGCTGACCGAAACTATCAGGAAACCATACAGGATAAGGACAATTATTACCCAAGTCCGGCCTTGTTTGTATATACTCTGCCCAACATTGTGACAGGTGAAATTGCAATCCGCAACCATTATCGCGGAGAGACATCGTTCTATGTTCTGGATTCTTATGATGCACAAACTATGGCATTCCATATACATTGCTCATTCCAGGACAGTGTTACGGAGAGCGTTCTTGCGGGATGGGTGGACAGCACCGCCAATGATGATTTCAAATGTTTCTTTACTCTTGTAAACAGGGTTGAGGCACAGGATCCGGTTCAACTGGAAAATAATTTGACTGAAATAATGGATAACTTAAAATAAAATAAACTTATGGAAGAGATGATTCTTAAACTGAAACAGGAGATTATTGAGGTTCTTAATCTTGAGGATGTAAAGCCTGAGGATATTGACAATGATGCTCCTCTTTTCGGTGAAGGTCTGGGACTGGATTCGATTGACGCTCTTGAGCTCATAGTGCTCATGGAGAAGAACTACGGCATCAAGCTGCAGGATCCTGCCAAGGGCAAGGAGATTTTCAAGTCAATCAATGTAATGGCTGATTATATCCAGAAAAACCGCACCAGATAATGGGTAAAGGAAAGTCAGTGTTAATAACCGGCTGCGGCATAATAAGTGCCATAGGCAACGGAAAGGGCGAGGTGCTTGATTCGCTTCTCTCAGACCGTACAGGTATAGGGCCGCTCAAATACCTTAAGACATCACATAAGGAGTTCCCGGTGGGTGAGGTGAAGATGTCCGACAGTGAGATGGAGCGCATGATGGGTATCAAACCCGGCACGCCAGTCACCCGTACGGCTCTCATGGGTATGATTGCCATGCATGAGGCACTTGCCGAGGCTCAATTGGATCGCTATGACCTGAAGCAGGTAGCTTTTGTAAACGGCACTACAGTAGGCGGAATGGACAAAAGCGAACAGTATTACACTGACTTTATTGAGAATGATTCCCGTAACGAGTATATAAAGACCCATGACTGCGGTTCCTGCTCGGAGATGATAGCCGACAGGTTCGGGCGTTTCAGGTACATAACCACCATATCAACGGCCTGCTCATCAGCAGCCAATGCCATTGAGCTTGGAGCAGACATGATTCGTGCAGGTGAGGCCGATATCGTGGTAGCTGGAGGCACTGAGTGTATAACCAAGTTCCATTTGAACGGTTTCAACTCACTCATGATTCTGGATCATGGTCAGTGCCGTCCGTTTGATGCCGATCGTGCAGGTCTGAACTTGGGCGAGGGAGCTGCATATCTGGTGCTGGAATCTGCCGAATCGGCCGCACGTCGCAGCGCAGCAGCTGTGGCGTTGCTTTCAGGATACGGCAATGCATGTGACGCATTCCATCAGACAGCATCGTCACCTGATGGTGAAGGAGCCTTCCAGGCTATGTCAAAGGCGTTGTCCGATGCCGGTCTCAATCCGTCAGACATTGATTATATCAATGCACATGGAACAGGTACCCCTAACAATGACTTGAGTGAGAGTCAGGCAATGAAACGTCTGTTCGGTGAACAGCTGCCGCCTGTTTCTTCAACCAAATCATTTACCGGTCACACCACCAGCGCATCGGGATCAGTAGAGGCTGTTATCTGCATACTGGCTTTGCAGAACGGTTTTGTTCCGGTCAATTACGCATGGGCCAATCCTATGGAGGATGGCATTATTCCCAATATGGAGTTGAAACCGTCACGTAAGCTGAGGCACATACTTTGCAACTCATTCGGATTTGGCGGTAACGATTCATCAATAGTATTAACCTTGGCAGATAAGGCAGTATGACTCAGATAAAAAGCATAAAAGTGTTGTCTGCCAAGCAGATATCTATTCAGAAACCGCTCTCTGAGGAGTGGATGGAGAGCCCTGGGTTATATCAGGAAAGTTTTGTAAAGGCTATTGATCCGGACTTTAAACAATTCATATCAGCCGGTGATGCACGCCGTTTGGGCAAATTGCTCAAGCGTGCTCTTGCCACATCACTTTCAGCTTTGCAGGAGGGTGGAATAACCAATCCTGATGCCATAATTACGGGAACAGGATTCGGCAGCGTTGAGAATACCGAACTGTTCCTTGACGCTATGGTGCGTGAGGGTGAGCAGATGCTCAAACCTACGCAGTTCATGCAATCCACGCACAACACGGCATCATCACTGATAGGCATACATACTCACAGCCACGGTTACAACTCAACCTATACCCAGAAAGGACTCTCTTTTGACAGCGCTCTGTATGATGCGTGGCTGCAGTTCCGTCTTGGCAAGATAGGCTCAGCTCTTGTTGGCAGTCATGATGAGATGACTCCGGTGTTTGCGGGCTTTATGCGCAAGGCAAACCATGTAAAGCAGTGTGAGATATGCAGTGAGGCGGCAGTATCTGTGCTGCTGTCCAACCAGACCGATGCTCCCGCACTCTGTACGCTTGAAGGGCTGATACTGCTGAATGAGCCTGAACCTGCTGAACTGGCCGATGCCGTACGTTCAGTCACAGGCGGCAATGTCCCGTCGGCCGTTATGACCGGAATGAGCGGAAATGATGAGAATGACAGCTGGTACGGATTCCTTGAGGGGCTGATTCCCGGTGTACCGTTGCTCCGCTACAAGCATCTGTTCGGGGTGAATTTCTCGTCATCGGCCATAGGATTCTATGCTGCGGCTTGTTGTATAAAAAAAGGACTTATACCTGCATGCCTCACCACCGTCGGTGCTTCCGTCAGGAGTGACAGCGGCATACTCATCGTGAATGTGGTTGAAGGCAGGCATTATTCTATTTCATTACTGAAACCTATATGTGGAAAAGTATAATCCCTTTGTCTCTGTTACAGAGTTTTACACTGGCTACAGGCCAGATGATGCTTAAGTTGGCTCTCAAGAAAATGGGCCATTACAGCGGTTTCGGCCAGTTTCTGGCAGGTGAGTTGACAAACTGGTGGTGGTATGCATGCGGGACCTTCCTGTCTGGAGCTATGCTCTTGTGGATGTACATCCTTAAGCATTTCCCTTTCAGTATAGCTTACCCTCTAAGTTGTCTGAGTTTTTTGTTCGGTATGTTTGGTGCATGGATTTTCTTAGGTGAGGCTGTTCCTCCCATCCGTTGGGTGGGAGTGGTGCTCATACTTATCGGTGCATACTTCATAGCAAGATGATTCTGAGAATGAAAAAGACAGTGACAATAATAACGACTCTGTTCCTTATGGTAGGGATAGGTCTGGTTTATGCAGGTAGCCTTGGAGGAGAGGAGGATGAGATAGTAGATCGTATCGCTGAGGCATGTGCCTCGATGAAGTCGATGAAGTGTGATTTCAGGCAAGTACGTACTGTTCCGCTTTTGGATGAGGCTCAGGTTTCAACAGGCAGGATGCTGTATAAGGAGCCATCGTCATTGAAGTGGATTTATACCGGTCCTTCCGGCTATTCGTTTACTATTCAGGATGATGTCATATCCATTGATACTGATGATGGTCATACAGAGATAGGTAATGATGCAAGCCGCATGTTCAAGGGGTTGGCAGGAATCGTATTAGGTTGTATGTCAGGTCAGAACCTTAAGGACAAGCGTATGTTTCAGATTTCTGTGACTGAGCAGAACGGTGAATGGGTGACAGTGCTTGTCCCTCAACGTAGGGATATGAAACGTGTATTCTCCGAGATAGTTATGGTGTTTGATCCCGGCACTTCGCTGCTCAAGCGCATGACCATGAAGGACCAGAACGGAGGAAGCACAGAGATTGAAGTGAGCAATATCTCAATAAACGGGGATTATGAAGCTGATTGGTGATTTTTATAATATCGAGAAATCCGAACCAGTTGCCGATGGGATGGTCTATGGCTTTGACGTAAGGCTAAATCCGGAACATTTCATTTTCAAGGCCCATTTTCCCGGACATCCAATAACACCCGGTGTGTGTCTGATGCAGATGGTGGCAGAACTGGCTTCGGTCGCCGAGGGGTGTAACCTGTTTGTCAGGAACATAAAAAACGTCAAATATACGGGAGTCGTTTCTCCCGATGACAATACGAGGCTCAGTTTCATTTTCACTTCACGCACGGAGACCGGGGATGGCGGGCTGAAAGTCCAGACTTTAGTGACAGCTGCCGGCAATCCAGGGATTCTGTACTCGAAATTCTCGGTTACGTTAGTCAAGGAACAATTCTGAGTTATGTCAGTAAACCGCTATTGCATCATAATACCCACTTACAACAACTGCCGGACGGTGGCCGATGTGGTGAAGCGTTCACTTAAGGTATGTACTGATGTGATTGTTGTAGATGATGGCAGTACAGACAATACTGCACAAACACTTTCCGGACTGAATATTTCTGTCTTGGCACATGATACCAACCAGGGCAAGGGGCAGGCTCTCAAGACCGGACTCTCATTCGCCCGTAATAATGGATTTACCCATGCCATCACCCTTGATGCTGACGGGCAACATTTTCCGGAGGATGTACCGGTGCTTGTTGAGGCATCGGAAATGGTCCCGGAAGCTATTATAGTAGGTTGCCGCAATCTGACAAGTGAGAACATGCCCCGTAAGAATACTTTTGCCAACCGTTTCTCAAACTTTTGGTTCAGGTTACAGACAGCTCAGAGGCTGGATGATACACAGTCCGGTTTCCGTATCTATCCGTTAGGTTCCCTGCGTGGAATGAGACTGATTACTTCACGCTATGAGGCTGAACTGGAACTATTGGTTTATGCAGCATGGAACGGAACAGAAGTGAGAGGTGTACCCGTAAGAGTGCTTTATCAGCCGGATGGGGAACGGGTATCGCATTTCAGACCATTTTTGGATTTTTTCAGAATTACAGTACTGAATACGCTTCTCTGTTTTGGAGCTCTTTTCTTTGGGTTGCCTATGGCGCTGTTCAGAATAATTGCAGGTAAGACCCATGATTGATTTTTTCCTCCGGATATATGACTGGCTAAAATGCCGCAAAGGTATTGCTGCTCTGATCGTGACGGTCTGCGTACTCCTTTGCGTATTGTCATTGTGCCGTCTGCATTATGAGGAGGATATTTCAAGCTTCCTGCCGATAGACCGTTCCGACAGCCGTCAGACGGAGTTTATGGAGTCCGTCTCCAGACAGAACAGTGTAGCTGTCATATTCCGTTCCGTATCTGAGAGTTGGGATGATGACGAAATTATTGGAGCGATGGACCTGTTTGAGGAGCTATGGTTTGAGAATGACACCTTAAACCTTGTTCCTGACATGAGTGCTTTGGCTGATGAGTCCACGGCTATGGAACTGATTCAGTTCGTGCAGGAGCATTATGCCAGTTTCCTTACTCCCGATGACTATATCCGCATGGATTCCATACTCCGTGAAGATGATTATGTCAAACGGCAGCTGGAGGCTGATCGCCGTTCTCTCCGTATGTTGAGCGGCAGTTTTACAGCCGGCACCATACCTTACGACCCACTCGGACTGTTCGGTAATATTCTGCTTGCCTTGGCTGATGCGGGTGGGGAAGGCGGCTACCGTCTTACGGATGGTCATATAATGCATCGTACCGAGCCTGCTGGTGTGCTTCTTTTTGAATCTCCTTTTGGCGACAGTGAATCGGGACGTAACGCCAGGTTGGTAGAACTTGTGGAAAAGACAGGCGCACAGGTTACTGACAGAACCGGCATCCTTGTATCGGCTGTAGGCGCTCCTGTAATAGCCGTAACCAATGCAGAAAGGATCAAAAAGGACAGTTTTCTGGCTGTGGCATTGGCCGTAATAGGAATCTTAGCTGTGCTGTGGTTCTCGTTTAAGCGTCTGGACTACATATTATGGATTGCCGTCACACTTCTCTTCGGAGGAATATTCTCCTTGGGGCTTATTGGCTGCATCAAGAGTTCCATATCAATTATAGTTATAGGAATAGGGTCAGTGATAGTGGGTATCGCCGCCAACTATCCGCTCCATTTCTTGCATTCGTTACGTGACACAGCTGATATCCGTATTTCACTGCGTGAGATGGTCGTCCCGTTGCTGGTCGGTAACATAACCACTGTCAGTGCCTTTCTTTGCCTATTGTTCCTGAAGGCTCAGGCCATGCATGACCTGGCGTTATTCGGGTCGTTCATGCTGGCTGGTACCATCATATTCTCACTTGTTTTCCTTCCGGTTTTTGCCAAGACAGGAGAAAAACCGAAGAAAGAGGAAAAGAGACGGAATTCCCATTATAACGGAAGCGGCAGATTGGGCAGGGTCGTGTCACCGATAGTTTTGCTCATTACTGTAGCGATTCTGATATGGGGCGGTAGTGCAGGTTTTGATACAGACCTGAATCACATTAATTATATGACTCCCCAGCAAAAGGAGGATACTGAGTTCCTGTCGGGTAGTGTGGGTAATTCGGGAATGAATCAACTCTCCATTCTTGCGGGTATGCTTTCACCGGATTCAGAAAAAGAGGCTGTAGCCATGCGTTGGACTACGTTCTGGCAGGAACATGCCGATGTCCTGGTTCAATTGGAGAAAGAGACACAAGAGGCTGGATTCACAGAGGGCGCATTCGCTCCATTCCTTGAGTCGGTACGCACTAAGCCTGATGTGGTATCGGTTCAGGATGTCATTCCGATTGACATGAGTGAGGTAATGACTTCATTGGTCCGTTCACTTTCTGATGATTTCAATACTGTGCTGTTCCTGTGCGGATTCATTGTGTTCATGTTCCTTTGGATCTCGTTCGGGCGTATAGAACTGGCTCTGCTCTCTTTCCTCCCGCTCACAGTGGGTTGGATTTGGATTCTGGGGATTATGAACATTCTGGGCATACAGTTCAATATCGTCAGCATCATTCTGGCTACATTCATTTTCGGACAGGGTGACGATTATACAATTTTCATTACCGAAGGGCTTATGCAGGAATATGCCTACGGTCGAAGCACACTGCAGGACAGACGCAAGAGTGTCATCATATCGGCAGTGATAATGTTCATAGGTATAGGAACGCTAATATTTGCCAAGCATCCGGCTATGCGCTCCCTTGCGGAGATTACCATGCTTGGAATGTTTGTCGTGGTGGTAATGGCGCATTTCCTGCCGGAGTGGTTATTCCGTTGGCTCACAGTCAAGAAAGGCCAGCCCAGAGATATCCCGGTAACCTTGTGGCGGCTCGCCAAGACCGTCTATGCGTTTGCTTTCCTGATTCTTTCCGTAATCGTTGTCACGCCAATAGCTTTTGTCTTGTTCTTAGGCCGTAAGCGGGAATGGAAAGACCGATGGTTGCATGGTGTCCTTTATCGGTTCTCGAATTTCGTGATCCGACGTGTGCCGGGAGTGGAATTCACGTTTGACAACAGTGCTGGTGAAACATTCATCAAGCCAGCCGTTATCATCAGCAACCATCAGTCACATCTGGATTTGATGTGTCTGCTCATGCTTACCCCCAAAATGGTTGTCATAACAAATGATTGGGTGTGGCGCAATCCTATTTACGGCCCACTCATACGTCGTGCCGAATTTGTACCTGCTGCGGAGGGTGTTGATAATTACATGCCCCAGTTGCGGAGTTTAGTGGAGCGTGGTTACTCGGTTATGGTTTTTCCTGAAGGAACCAGGTCAGAGGACTGTCATATTCTCAGATTCCATAAAGGTGCTTTCCATCTTTCTCAGAAATTGGGATTAGACATAATTCCAATATGCCTTCATGGGGTGGGGCATGTGTTACCTAAAAAGGAATTGATGCTTAGGGAAGGACGGATAACTGTGACGGTCGGAAAGCGCATAGCTTATGATGACATTTCATGGGGAGATGATTCGCGTTCCCGGACTCAGGCGTTCCACAGATTTTACATTGAGTGGTACAGTGAATTGTGCCGCAAGTACGAGGATGCCGCCTACAGGGCCATGTATGATAGATATAAATATCTTTACAAAGGGATTGATGTGTGGCTTGCCTATAAGCGGAGTCTGAAAGGAAAAAACTCAAGTTTGGAGGGCTGATGGAAAAGAAATGTGTCATAATAGGAGCCGGATTGGGTGGTCTCTCGTGTGGCGCGGTCTTGGCAAAGCACGGATATGATGTTACAGTCATAGAGCAGGAACGTCATGCCGGCGGATGTCTCCAGACATTCATACGTGAAGGAGTAAGATTTGAGACAGGCATGCACTTTATCGGAAGTGCAGGGCGCGGCGAGATGCTTGATACCCTGCTCCGATACATAGGTATCAGGGATGGGCTTGAACTTCATGAACTGGATCGTGACGGCTATGACATTATCACATTCAAGGGGCAGGATTTTCCGTTCCGTAATGGCCGTGAGGAGTTTGTGGAAGGGCTTGCAGAGTTCTTTCCCGGTCAGAAGGACAACCTTGTCAGGTACATGGATGCTGTTTTCAAGGCATCGGCAGCATCATCGGTGGAGAGCTTCAATCCTGAAAGGGTTATGGATTCCAATGACACGGTCTGGCACACCCGCAGTGTGGATGAGGTGATTGATGAGATTATCCAGGACCCGGATCTGCGTCAGATTCTGGCTGGCAACCAGCCTCTTTATGCCGGAGTCAAGGGGCATACACCATTTGCCTTGCATGCTTTCATTACAGCCTTTTACAATCGCAGTGCATGGCGCATAGCTGGTGGAAGCGACAGGATTGCAAACCTGCTTGTCAAGTGTATTACTGACGCTGGAGGTTGTGTGATGACTGGTTGCAAGGCAGTGGAGATAGAATGTGACGAAACTCATGCCACAGGAGTAAAATATTTGACTGACGGTACGGAACAGATTGCCGTTGCCGATTATGTCATTTCGACCATACATCCTGCCCTTACGGTCAGAATGGTGCATTCGCCTCTTTTCAGACCGGCTTACAAAAAAAGAATTCTTGAAATGCCCAATACGATTGGGGTATTTGAATTATATTTGAAGTTTAAAAACAATACTATCCCTTACATGAACGCCAATCGTTTCTTCTATGGTGGCGGAAGTATTTGGGGATGTGATAGTTATACGGCTACTGACTGGCCGCGTGGCTTTTTGTACATGCATCAGTGGCCGCAGGGTGACAGCCGTTATGCCGATGCCGGAGTGATACTTGCTTATATGCGCAGTGAAGAACTGGCCGCTTGGAACGACACATTTACCGGCAGGCGTGGTGATGAATACAGGGAATTCAAGAGGCTCAAGGCAGAGAGGCTTATTGCTGTTGCTGCAGAGCGTTTTCCTGAACTGAGGGATGGTTTGGAGCGATACTATACATCGACGCCGCTTACCTATCGTGATTATACAGGTGCATTAGGAGGCGGTCTATACGGTATAGCAAAGGATATTGACCTGGGACAATCCGGCAGAGTTTCCTACCGCACACGTGTAGGGAATCTGTTCCTTGCCGGGCAGTCTGTGAACTCACATGGCATAATGGGTGTACTAGTGGGCAGTATGGTTGTGTGTGACAGTATTTTAGGAAATGGAATCCTTTATGACGGGATCATAAAGGTTTCTGATTGAGCAGAAATGGAAATATTAGTGATAGGTGCCGGTCTTGGCGGTCTGTTCTGTGGAGCCTTGCTCTCCAAAGAGGGTCATAAAGTGACGGTTCTTGAGAAGAACCCTCTGATAGGTGGAGGTTTGCAGACTTTTGTGCGCAATGGAGAAAGATACGAGACCGGAATGCATGTGGCGGGCGGATTCCATGAACAGGGTTCGCTTTACCGGATATGCAGATATCTCGGTATATGGGATAGATTTGAACTTGCCCCTTCGGACGTTATGTCAAGCGTGACATATCTGTCTGAAGGTGTCACTTATCATATCCCTGCAGGCAGGGAGGCTTTTATTGAGTATCTTTCGGAGCATTTTCCGGATGAGAGTGAAAATATCCGAAAATACACCGATGCTGTTTTCCGTCTGTCGGAAGAGGAGAAACTGTTCTACATGAAGAGTAACCCCGGATCTTATCCTGTCCATTCCGATGAGTTCATGATGCCTGCTGACCTTTTCATTGCCAAGTATATCGATAATCAGAGGCTTCGTTCCCTGTTGGCCTTCGTCAATCCTCTTTATGCAGGTGTGGCAGGACATTCACCTGCATATCTTCACGCCATGATTTCTGTCATGTTCATAGATCATCCGTGCCGTTTTGTCGGAGGCAGCAGCCGACTGGCCGATGCATTGGCATGGGTTATAGAGCAGGGTGGAGGCTCGGTCCTGACACGTCGCAAGGTGACCGGTGTCCGGGTTGACGAGAGGATGATAAAGTGCATTGTTGACTCTGAGGGCAATGAATATAAGGCTGACATGTATATATCGGATATCCATCCGAGCCAGCTTCTGGATATTATTGAGGGCAAGGCTTTTACTCCCGGTTATTGTGAACGGCTCAGGATGATTCCCGATACTGTGTCGGCATTCAAGGTGTATCTTAAGCTAAAACATGCTACAGTCCCGTTTTGTGACCATCCTGTATCTATTCTTGATAAGATGTCCAATTCTTGGAAATTGAGTGCCCATGATCCGGAGGGCTGGCCACATGGAATAAGCTGTTTCATGTCTCCGTCGGATGACGGCAAGTGGGCAACACACATTTCGGCTTTGTCACTCATGAGCTGGGAGGAGGTGAGCTGTTGGAGTGATACCCGTACCGGCCACCGCACACCTGAATATGAAGAGTGGAAGAGTGCCCGCATGGAGAAAGTAATAGATATGATATCCCGGGTCTTTCCGGATATAAGGGAACATACTGAGGAGTGTTTTGCTGCATCACCGCTCACTTTTCGTGACTGGTTAGGCAGCAGGAACGGCTCTATGTACGGCTATTTCAAGGATAGCGAGAATCTGGTAATGTCACAGTTGCCCATACGTACAAAAGTGGGCAATCTTCTGCTTACCGGTCAAAACGTAAATATGCACGGCATAGGCGGAGTGCCTATGACAGCTATTGAAACCGCTGAGACCATTACAGGTATAGGCGTGATAGTCAATAAGATAAAAAGAACGAGATAAAGAGGAATATGAAACAGTTCAAACTGAAACTGATTTATCCCAAATGGCAGAAACTGAAGGGACAGACCACATTCAATCTGCCCCCTCATGGTCCTGTGGCTTTTGCGGCTACATTGCCTGAATGGGTTGATGTGACATTTACTGACGAGAACGTAGAGCCAATAGATTTTGAAGAGGAGTGCGATGGTGTTGCCTTGTCAATGATGCTCAGTACCCAGGTTAAACGCGGTTGGGAGATAGCCGAGGAGTATCACAAACGAGGCAAGCTTGTTATGGCAGGCGGAATATCTACAATGCTTCATGCTGAAGATACTGTAAATCATGTGGATTGCGTGTTCCTGGGCGAATCAGAGGGACGTATGGAGGAAGTCATGCAGGATTGGGTGAACGGGAAGTTGCGTAAGTTCTATAACTATATGGGTAATTTGCCTCCGATTGAGTCCGTAGGTCCATGCCGTAGAGACTTGTACAAGCGTGAACTATATAATCACAAAGGAGTGCAGATGGTGGATCTGTTCCACGCCAGCCGGGGATGCCGTTTCAGTTGCTATCCCTGCGCCGTGTCATATTTGGGAGGCCGGAAGTTCCGTCCTCGTCCCATTGACAAGGTGGTTGAGGATATGGCGGCTATCGAGAACAACCGTCTGTTCATTGTGGATAATTCGCTTGCTCAGAACAAGGAGTGGGAGAAAGAGCTGTTCACGGCAATTGCACCTCTCAAGAAGAAATGGATTAGCCATACCATTGAGGATGATCCTGAGGTGCTGGACCTTGCAGCCAAGGCAGGCGCATGGTATGTTTATCAGGCGGTATATGATACATCGGACTATATCAAGGAACGCGTCAAGCGCTATCATGACTATGGAATAGGTGTGGAGGGTACGATTCTGCTGGGGCTTGACAACCAGACGGAGGATGACATAAAACGTCTGATTGACTTTTTGGGCGAGATTGATCTGGATCTTGCTGAGTTTACTGTAATGACTCCGTTCCCGCATACTAAGGGATACGATGACCTGTTACGTCAGGGCCGTATCTTTGACTTTGACTGGAACCATTACAATGCCGGTCAGGTTGTGTTCCAGCCCAAGCATATGAGCCCTGAGAGATTGCAGGAACTGTATGACTATGCATGGAAGAGCTTCTATGCCGATGAGAGTCAGGAGCAGAAGATGTTCCGTCTGTTCTGCAATGTGGCTTTGCGTGAGATGAATGAGGGTACATACCGTCCACGTGACCGCAGGCTTGCCAACAAGTCATTCGGACGTGATGTAGATAGAAACGTTAGAAATGTGAATTTATGAAAGTATCACCTGACTATTACGACGAGATATTCGAGTTCAGGGGCGAATGGGATATGCCATCGGCCTGCGGCCTCAAGATTCGCAGCTGCGATGGCAAAACATACGTAATTGTAACTGAACTGTATCAGGAAAACCCAGGCACTTCAGTAACGTATGCCGGGAGGAGCCTGATGGAACAGATATGCAGCGTCAAAGGGCTGGACATCAATGATATAGTGTATGTGGAGTGTAATCCTGACACTAATTCCAAGCTCTCTTTTTATGATGAGGAATATTTTGAAGTCGATTTTGATGCTGATCCTCAGCACAAGTATCGTCAGATGGACAGGGCTGAAATAAAGAAACTGTTAGGTAAGTGATGTTCCATACACTTTTGTCACTCATACCACTGATTATCTTACCATCAACGAACAGCATGAGACCATGGGCTAAAGTTGACAGAAGGGCCGAAGAGGTAACCATAACGTCTTATATTGCCGATGACAGCAAGAATGCTCCTGCTGTCATAGTCTGCCCTGGCGGAAGCTATTGCTGGCTCGACGTGAAGGGTGAGGGTATTGAAGTGGCAGAATGGCTCAGGGATAATGGCATTTCGGCTTTTCTTCTTCAATACAGGACAGCCGGTTTCGGTGCCTATTTTACGCGTTACCGTTATGCTGTACGTGGTAACCGCCATCCCGACATGATTTGTGATTTGCAGAGAGCTATCAGATATCTGCGTGAGAACGCTGACAGTATTGGCTTCGACCCGGACAAACTGGGCGTCATGGGCTTCTCGGCAGGCGGTCATTTGGCATTATGCTCTGCATGTTTCAGCGGGACAGACTATACCGATATGCCGCAAGGTCCTGCTGATGTATCACTCAGGCCTGCTTTTGTCGCGGCACTTTATCCGGTGGTGACAATGAAGGGTGAATATGTCCATAAACGTTCGCGTCGCGGTCTTCTGGGTGAGTGGGGCAAGTACAATAGGGAGTTGAGGAATCTGCTTTCAATAGAGGAGCATATACCGTCGGATTGTCCTCCGGTCTTTATGATCAACTGCAAGGATGACCCTGTTGTTGACTGGCACAATTCTGTCCTTTTGGATAAAGCTCTTGCCAAGGCCGGTATAGAACACCGTTACATTCAGTACGAGACCGGTCGTCATGGATTCGGAGTGAGTGACGTTTATGGAAGTGAGGAGTCAAGGCATTGGAGAGACGAGTTCCTCGGATGGCTGAAAACCGTAGTTGAATGAGAATTGAAATGGCAAAAGATATAGAATTTGAGAGTCCTGAGCGCATCAAGGCGTATCAGGAGGAACTTTTGTGCAGACATTTGGTGTATCTGCGCGACAATTCTCCATATTACAGGAGAATGTTTGAAAGTTACGGGATAAACATTGACAGAATCCGGTATCTTGAGGATCTCACCCGCATTCCATTCACCGAGAAGAAGGATCTCCAACTCTATAATGATGATTTCTGTTGTGTTCCGAAGAAGAAAATAATCGACTACATAACCACTTCGGGGACATTGGGCGACCCAGTGCTGTTCGGTTGTACCGAGAAGGATCTCCAGCGTCTGGCATATAATGAAAAGAAATCTTTCCAGTGTGCCGGACTTACAGATGAAAGTGTGCTTCAGCTCATGACAACCCTTGACAAGCGTTTCATGGCAGGCATGGCATATTTCTTAGGCCTTCGTGAAATGGGTGCAGGTGTGATACGTGTGGGTAACGGCATTCCGGAACTTCAGTGGGACACCATGCGTCGTTTCCACCCTGATGCTATCATGTGCGTACCTTCATTCATACTCAAACTGATAGATTATGCCGAAGCGCACGATATAGATTACCACTCGAGCAGCATACGACGTATCATAGGCATTGGTGAGGGATTGCGTGATCAGAATTTTGAACTTAATCTTCTTGGCCGCCAGATTCATGAACGTTGGCCGGAAGTCAAACTTTTTGCCACATACTCATCTACCGAGATGGGAGCCACGTTCAGCGAGTGTGAGTACGGCACTGGTGGTCATGTACATCCTGAACTGATAATTGTGGAGATTATTGGTGATGACGGTATGCCGGTGGCCGATGGACAGCCGGGTGAGGTGGTGGTGACCACACTTGGTGTGGAGGGTATGCCTCTGTTACGTTTTCGTACCGGAGATGTTGCATGCAAGCATGTGGAGCAGTGTCGTTGCGGACGCTGGTCATACAGACTTTCACCTCTGTTAGGCCGCAAGAACAATATGATAAAACTCAAGGGCACCACGTTATATCCGCCTGCCATAAATGATGTCCTGGACAATACGGATTATGTTGAGAACTATGTGGTTATAGTCCGTAACAGCACCGCCGGAACGGATGAAGTTCTGGTAAAGTTGGGGCTTAAACATGATCCGGGTTTTGATGCGGTCAAAGAATTGAAGGACCGTTTCCGCTCACGCATACGTGTTGCTCCGGAGATTGAAATATGTCCTGTGGATGAAATCAACTCAATAAACTATCCTCCCACAGGCCGGAAACCGGTCAAATTCATAGACCAAAGGAAATAACTGCTATGAAGATAGAAACCCGTTTTGACGATATCCGTCCGTACCGGGACGAAGAGATACCGGCTGCAATGCAGCGCATAGTATCTGATCCATATTTTCCTCAGGTGGCGAAATATGTCTATCCGGACCGCCCTCTACAGGAGGTTAAGGAAATAGTGTCAGGCTGCCGGAATATATATGAGTTCCAGACAACAGTGATGAAGCAGGTGAACGAGCAGATTATTGCCGGAACTACCGACGGGCTGTCATACGGTGGTATTGAGCATATTGACCCATCCAAACGTTATCTGTTCATAAGCAACCACAGGGATATTGTCCTTGACTCATGCCTGCTGATGTATATACTTCATACCAACGGTCACAGTATTGGTGAGATAACATTCGGTTCCAACCTCATGCAGGGCCAACTGGTCATCGATATAGGCAAGAGCAACAAGATGTTCCGTGTAGAGCGGGGCGGCAATCCCAGGCAGATGTACCTGAATTCTCTGCATCTTTCGGATTACATAAGGTATGCCATTGTTGAGAAACATGAGTCAGTATGGATAGCCCAGCGCAACGGACGTACCAAGGACGGAATTGACCATACCGATCAGGGTCTTATCAAAATGCTCAGCCTGAGTGGAGGAAAGGATAGGGTGAAGTCACTTTCAGACCTCAATATAGCACCGGTGTCGGTTTCATATGAGTGGGAGTCATGTGATTTGCTGAAAGCCCTTGAGCTTTATGCGTCACGTGACGGCAAGCCATACATCAAGAAACCCGGCGAGGACCTGAACAGCATTCTGACAGGAATAACGCAACGAAAAGGCCGTGTTCATATTGAGATTTGCGAGCCGTTGAGCACCGATGACCTGAACTCAATACCTTCCGTCTATGTTGACGCCCAGTTCAGGCACAGTGTAGCAGAGATGATAGACAAGCGTATCTGCGCCGGTTACTGTCTGTATCCCAATGCCTATATCGCCCACGACATACGTCACGGCAACCGTCACTACTCTGACCGTTACAGCAAGGAACAATACGATGCATTTGTCGCTCACATGGCTGAACTGGGCAGATTCCATGCGGATGATGTGTTGAAGGACATATTCCTTGGTATATACTGCAATCCTTTGGATTTAAAAAGGTGACTGTTTAATTTGATTGAAAACTAAATGGAAGGACTGTTGCCATCGGAGGAGAAGATATGGTGCCGATATTACGGGGACGAGGAACTTAATGCTGAGTTTTCCCATGCAAGTATGTATCAGGCTATTCATCATGATGAATATGAGGAGAGGACGGCATTTACATATTTTGGACGTTCATTCAGTTACAGAAAACTGTATGAGGGAATAGAAAGGACGGCACAGGCCTTTGTACAGAACGGAATAGGCAAAGGCGATGTAGTGATGCTTATGTTGCCCACACTTCCTGAGTCACTGTATTGTTTCTATGCGCTTAACAGGATCGGGGCTGTTTCAAACCTGGTCGATGTCCGCACTGCACCGGGACAGTTAGTGGAAATAGCTCGCAAGACCAAGCCTCGGATGATTCTCCTGATGGATTTCTATTTGGAACGTGTGGATTCCATTAAAGATCTTACCGGAATTGATAAAATCATAGTACTTAGAGGTTGCGATTCTTTCCCGTCTGCAGTTTTTATGTACAGGATAAGCGAATTGTTCAACGGCAGGAGGCGTATTGTGAAGCGTGACAGCAGGTATGCCTTTTGGCCGGAATTCATAAAAAGCGGTAAAGGATGCAGCAAGTCATTGGATGCCGATGTCAAATCCGATGACATAGCTGCGATTTATCAGACCAGTGGTACGACCGGGTTTCCCAAGAGTGCGTTGCATACCAATTTCAATCTGAACAACTCCTCCATGATGAAGCATTTTCACATGAATGAGCCCAAGCCTGGAGACAAAGTGCTCTCCATACTTCCGTTATTTGCCCTGTTCGGATTCGTGTTTGATATACACATGCCTCTGCGTTATGGTATGACACTCGTCATAGTTCCTCTGTTCAAGGACAAGAACATGGCCGACCTTATACTTCGTCATAAACCCAATCATATTTTCAGTGTCCCGTCACAATGGGAGTCTGTAGCAGGGAACAGGAGGATGGAGTGCAGCCTCTCATTCATAAAGACAATATATGTGGCCGGTGAGGTTCTTGACAAATCGCTGAAAGTCAGGATAAACAGTCTTCTCCGGAAAGGCGGCAGCAAGGCTGAGTTATGTGCTGATTACGGAATGACCGAGACAGGCGGGACAATATCATTCGTGGATCCTGTTGCATCATCCGATGATGAGTGTGACAGCGGATATTCCGGAATACCCATGCCATTGTGCAATATCTGTATCTATGACAATGAAGCGGAAAAGGAGGTGGATTACGACCGGCCGGGTGAAATAACCGTTCAGGTACCGTTCGCGGTAAAAGGATACTGCAACGATCGGGATGCGACCGGACATCTGTTCCGTCGTCATCCGGACGGAAGTGTCTGGCTCCATACCGGCGACATAGGATATCTTACAGAGAAAGGACATCTTTATGTCATAGGCCGAAAGAAGCGGATGATAGTAAGGTTTGATGGCAGCAAACTGTTTCCTGTTGAACTGGAATCGGTAATTAAGGAGGTAAGGGGCGTAATAGATTGTTATGTCGTACCTGCACCTGACCCCGACCATGCGCAGGGCAAGGTCCCTTATGCTTTCGTGGTAACAGAGAAACCTGATGTACAGGCAAGGGTTGAAAAGGATATAATACGGATGTGCAGGAGCAAGCTTCCGGTCTATCTCCAGCCCTATGGAATAAAGTTCATTGAGGACATGCCTCGTAACTCGATGGGCAAGACAGATTATCTGAAACTCGTTGGAATGATTTAGAATCTGTTTATATTTGTATCATGTAGATTGTGGTAAGTTTATTCAGTTCTTGATAATGTGGAAGATTATACCGTTATCGTTGTTGCAGAGCCTTCTCTTGACCGCAGGTCAACTGCTATTCAAACTGGCGCTTGACAAGGCTGCTCCATACGAAGGGATTGCTAAACTCTGGTCATGCGTCAAGCGTGACTGGTATATGTGGCACGGCTGCTGGATCTCCCTTACTGTCGCTACATTGCTTTGGGCCTATATCCTGCGCCATTTCCCGTTCAGTGTTGCCTATCCGTTGAGTTGTATCAGCTTTTTGCTTGGCATAATCGCCGGAGCGGTTTTCCTGAATGAACAGCTCTCTCCTAATAAGATTATCGGCATAGTGATAATGCTGATAGGAGCTTTCATCATAGCAAAATGATCATCATTTTTACAAATAACCAACTGATTATATATGAAAACAAGATTCTTCATTCTGGCTGCTTCAGCGGTTTCACTGCTATTGGCAGGATGCAGGGAGCAGAAAGCTCCAATTAAAGTGTGCATATTCCCGGGCGATTATCCTGATCCTACCATCCTCCGTGACGGAAATGATTACTACATGACCCATTCCAACTTCACTTATTATCCCGGTCTGCTTATATGGCATTCTACAGACCTTCTGCACTGGGAGCCTGTGGCACGTGCGGTTCAAGGGCATGATTATTCAATCTATGCTCCGGACCTGTGCAAGGTGAACGGCAAATACTACATCTATTATCCCACCAGCAGCGGTGAGAACTTCGTTGTCACCGCCGATAAGATTGAAGGTCCTTGGAGCGATCCCATAAAACTGCGTGTAAGCGGCATTGACCCCGGTCATGCAATGGATGCCGAAGGTAACCGCTACCTATATACTAATGACGGTCATGTAGCTCCGCTGTCTGCTGACGGACTCTCCATAACAGGACGCAATCAGAAGGTCTATGACCCGTGGCAGTACCCGGAAGAGTGGGAGACTGAGGGTATGTGGCTTGAATCGCCCAAGATTCTCAAGCGCGGAGAGTATTACTATCTGGTAAGTGCCGAGGGAGGCACTGCAGGTCCGGCAACCAGCCACATGTGCGTGGTAGCCCGCAGCAAATCAGTAACGGGCCCATGGGAAAACAGCCCGTACAATCCGTTGGTACATACCTATTCAATAGATGAGGAGTGGTGGTCAAAAGGTCACGGTACCCTGACTGATGACCCCGAAGGCAACTGGTATATAGTATATCATGCATATCGCAACGGATTCCACACTCTGGGCCGCAGCACCATCATAGAGAGCGTGAACTGGACCAAAGACGGCTGGCCCGTACTGGCCGAGAAGGACGGTGCCAAGTGGGAGAACGGAGGCCTGCAGGACTATGACTATCTGCGTCATTATGAGAATCCGCTCATGTGGGCCAAATGGGAGCCCGGATTTGATAACGGTACCCTCATGACAACTACAGCTGTGGATACCAAGTATGAGATAACAGCCAGCTTCAGGATAGGAGAGGGCGGTCGTGCCGGACTCTACCTGTTCTACAATGAGGATGCATACCTGGGTGCTCAGAACACTGACGGCCAGTGCCGGTTCCGTATTCTCAATGACTGCAACAAAGCCACAGTCTGGGCCAGCAAGGATGGTAAAGACTGGCAGGAAATCATGAAAGATGTGGACGTTTCAACTTATCATCACAACGTCTATAAAGGCTTCTTTGCGCTTCGTCCCGCCTACTTCCTTGCCGGTGATGCTAAGCTGGAATCCTTTATCTACAAACCACTGTAGTAGTATTACAAACTACACAGAAAAAGACGACACCTCTGCGCTTTTATCTGGGCGTTTTTCAAAATCAGGCAGGAATGGAAATCAGTTCCTGACCGA
>JAFZKR010000090.1 GCA_017551845.1 Bacteroidaceae bacterium | reverse complement strand
GTCAGATCCCGACGGAGGAGTTGAATCTGATGGCAAGAGTGGGAGATGTCAGACAGTTCAACCTGGCTTTCCCGCAGGAGAAAGTGTTTCTTCAGTTTGATAACACCAGTTATTTTCAGGGTGAGACTATATGGTTCAAGGCATTCGTGGTCAATGCCACCTCACTTACCCGAACAAGAAGCGGTGTCCTGTATGTTGACCTGCTATCACCTACTGGAGTGCTTCTGCAGCAACTGAAACTTAAGATCAGGGCCGGACAGGCGGACGGATGTTTCAACCTTTATGACCAGTCAACCATGCAGGCAAGGGAGCTACGCGGAATACTGCCTTACCCGAGCGGGTATTACGAGATAAGGGCCTACACCCAATACATGCTCAATTTCGACGAGAGCATTGTGTTCTCAAGAGTCATCCCCGTCTTTCAGGAACCAGCAACTCCGGGATATTACAGCAATCCTGTCTTTGTCAATTATAACGACAACAGGAGGAACCCGCGTCCTGAGCCTGTCAAATCCAAAGCTGTCAACGTGAGTTTCTTTCCTGAGGGAGGTCTTTGGGTTACCGATATCCCCTCAAGGATGGCTTTCAAGGCCACAGATGAGAATGGTCAGCCTATTGACGGGACGCTCAGGATTTCCGGTTCAAGGAACATGGGGGTAATTGAAGCGGTTACTGTTCATGACGGAATGGGACATGTCCTGATACAAAGTCCGCAGGAGAACATGAAAGCGGTTTTTATCTATGAGAATAAAGAATACAGGGTAAAATTGCCTGAAATACAAGATTCCGGTATCACCCTCTCGCTCGATTCCATCAACAGGGACTCCCTGTATGTCGCGGTGCGCCAGCCGCAAAGGTTTCATCCGGAATACACATATTGCATAGCTGTAACCTGCTGCGGCCTGCCTATATCTTTCAAGGCCTTTCAATGGGAATCCGAATCATCCGTGAAACATTTTTCCTTTCCGGCCGAATCCATACCGTTAGGAGTATGCAAAATTACATTATTCGGAGGGTATGGGGCAATGTCAACCCGGCACTTTTTCAACTTCAGGGAAGACTTCAGGCCTCCACATATCCAAACTGTTTTCGACAAGGACAGTTATGCTCCTTATGAGAAAGTCAGTCTCTCTCTTTCCCTCATGAACGGACAGGGACTGCCGTTCAGGGACCGTTTCTGCATATCAGTCAGGGATGCTCATAACATAGAGACTACATTCCAGGATAATCTGGCCACATGGCTGCTTCTGTCATCGGACCTGAAGGGACTGATTAACAATCCACAGTACTATTTTGAGTCTGATGATGAAGAGCACCGTCTGGCAATGGATTTGCTCATGATGGTACAGGGTTGGGAACGCTATGGCTGGGATATCATGAGCGGCTTGAAACGCTTTGAAGAACGACATCGTATGGAAGACAGTCTGAGCGTGAACGGATGGGTCACCTCATACTGGAGCAACAAGGTCAAGCTGGAAGGTGTCAAGACTTATCTTACCGTGGCTCCACAAGACATTAACACTCTTGTACAATATGGCCAGCAGACCACTGGGAGTAACGGTTATTTCGGATTCAACGTTTTGGATTTCCATGATAAGGCGGACCTTGTGATGCTGTTGGAGAGAAAAAATAATTTCGCCAAGAATACGGGAGCGAACCTGATTCTGGAAAGGGCCTTCCAGCCGGAAATCAAGGCCTATGACAGAGAGAAACTTGTGTTCCGAAAGAGAAACGTCACCGGAAAAACGGTATCGGAAAAAGGACAAGATATGGCCGGGAACGGAACGGACTATGACTACGACGCCATAAAACTGCCGGAGGTTGAAATCATAGCCCCGAGAAAATACATAGATTATTTCACATTCAAGGCTTTCGACGTGGAGAAGGATGTGGAACAGGTGATGGATTTCGGGGAATGGACAACGGATGTGCTCGGATACATTCTGGACAAAGGTTATACTTTCACTGTAAACGACGGACCAAACCAATACATTGATAACTATCCTGTTTTCTGGTATATACATGATTCCGAAAAACTGGCAACCGATAGTGGCAACTGGAATTTAGACACAGAGGACATTGAAAGCATGCTTATCTTCGATGAACCTGCCAGCCTATATGAGATATCTGAAACTGTACCTTTATACATGGACTATATAAACAGGAGTGGTGACTACGAAATGCTGTCGGCCATGAGGGGCCATTCACAGACATACAGGAAATACATACTGATTGACATCAAGATGAAGGATGACTATAAACTGAAAAGCAAAAAGGAAAAAATGAACAGAGGTCAACGGATAACCACACTGCAAGGTTTTGACTATCCGGTCCAGTTCTACAGTCCTCAGTATCCTGATGGTCCCATCGAGGGAACTAAGGATTACCGCCGCACCCTCTACTGGAACCCCAATGTGATTACGGATTCCTTAGGCAACGCCCACGTGGAGTTCTACAACAACTCCTACAGCACCAACTTCACTGTAACCGGAGCAGGCATAACGGCTTCCGGCACACCTTACGTGCTGGATGCGGATTTCTGATGATTTGGAATAAAATGTTAGTCCATTTGTTAGTGATTCCAAAAAAGAAAGAGACACCTACATTCCGTAAGTGTCTCTTTATCATTGTGGGCGTTGACGGATTCGAACCGCCGACCCTCTGCTTGTAAGGCAGATGCTCTGAACCAGCTGAGCTAAACGCCCTTGCTTTCCGTAAAAGCGGTGCAAAGATAAGCACTTTCATTTATAGTCAAAAACTTTAAACCGTTTTTTTGACTATTTTTTCACTGTATGGCGCTTTTGTGGTAATTTTGCGACAAGAAAAGAGTATTAATCAACCGGACAACTCCAAAAAACATAGATATGGAAACAGTTCTCAGCGGCATACGCCCCACAGGAAACCTTCACCTTGGTAATTACTACGGTGCAGTGACAAGTTTCGTAAAACTTCAGGATCTTTACAGATGCTTTTTTTTCATAGCGGACTGGCACTCCCTGACCACTCACCCCACCCCTGAGAACATTCAGAACAGTGTTCGCACCATTCTGGCTGAGTATCTGGCTTGCGGTCTGGACCCTGAAAAGGCTACCATTTACGTTCAGAGTGATGTTCCTGAAGTAGTTGAGCTCTACCTCTATCTTAACATGAACGCCTACCTGGGTGAGCTTGAACGCGTCACCTCATTCAAGGAGAAGGCACGCAAGCAGCCTGACAATGTTAATGCAGGTCTACTTACCTACCCCACACTGATGGCATCGGATATCATTATCCATAAGGCTAACAAGGTGCCTGTAGGCAAGGACCAGGAGCAGAACATGGAGATGGCCCGCAAGTTTGCACGCCGTTTCAACCAGATGTACAAGGTGGAGTATTTCCCGGAGCCGGCATCATTCTCGTTGGCCAAGGAGGGAGGCATAAAGATTCCCGGTCTCGACGGTTCAGGCAAGATGGGCAAGAGCGAGGGTAACTGCATATACCTGTGTGACGAGCCTTCAGTAATCCGCAAGAAGGTAATGAAGGCGGTAACGGATGCCGGCCCCCAGGAGCCAAACAGCAAGAAACCGGAGGTTATCCAAAACCTTTTCACCCTGCTTGATGTTGTCTCTTCAAAGGATACATACAACTTCTTTAATGAGAAGTGGAATGACTGTACGCTGCGCTACGGTGACCTCAAGAAGCAGCTTGCTGAGGACATTGTTGCTGCCACTGACCCCATCCGTGAGCGTATCAAGGAGTTCTCAAGCAACACCGAACTGCTTGACAGGATTGCCCGTGCAGGCGCTGAAAAGGCACGTGAGAGCGCATCCAAGACTCTGCGTGAAGTGCGTCAGATAATCGGTTTCAAGGTGTATTAATAATGATATGAGCAAGATAAAGGAAGCTGCAGATACCGCATTGAAAGCGGTTCAGACATGGACATTCTGGAAGGAACTGTTCATCATGACATTAGGCATGTTCGTCTCGGCTGCCGCCGTGAACTATTTCCTGGTTCCGGGCAAACTGATTGTAGGTAGCATTTCAGGTTTGTCAATTGTAATAAGCGGCATATTTGATCTGTTCGGCATCGCCGTCAAGGTATCAACGGTAATCATAATAATAAATGCCATTCTGCTCATAATGGCATACTTGCTAATAGACAAGGAATTCGGAATCAAGACTGTCTATACAGCCATGATACTGGGACCGCTCATGGAACTATGGGAGAAGATTCTGCCTGCATCAAAGCTGCTTACTGACGGCAGCACGTCAGTGATGGGCGATGTGTGGCTGGACCTGTGCTGTTTTGTGCTGCTGCTTAGTGCGGCACAAGCCATTCTTTTCCACATAAACGCCTCTACCGGTGGACTGGATATTCTGGCCAAGATTGTAAACAAGTACCTTCACTTTGATATAGGCGCATCCATATCTGTTGCAGGAGCCATTATCTGCTGCACGGCATTTGCCATCAATCCGTTCCGTATGGTGGTGGTGGGATTGATAGGTACCTGGATTAACGGTATTGTCGTGGATTATTTCACCGCCAGCATAAACAAGCGCAAGAGGGTTTGCATTATATCCGATGACCACGAAATCCTGCGTCAGTACATCATTAAGGACCTGGACCGCGGATGCAGTCTCTACAAAGTTACCGGCGGATACAGCGGAAAGGAACAGACTGAGATACAGGCACTGCTCACACAGAACGAGTTCTCAAGCCTGATGGATTACATGAAGAAGAACAATATCCACGGGTTCATTACCGCAGGTAACGTGAGTGAGGTGTACGGTCTTTGGAAGAAACACTCGCATCACGGCCTGTAGCCCGCTTCTCAATCAAACCATTTTGAGATTTCCTGCTCCGACCTGATAACATAGACAGGTTTGGCATCCGGTGTGCGCGACGGCATATTGCAGGACTTGAGTGAACGTACCAGGTCCTGCATCTCTTTTTCAGAGAGATAACGTCCTGACGGTATGGCTGCCTTGCGGGCCATAGCCAAAGCCATTGTTTCAAGCTGACGTTCTTCCTCCTGGGTGGGATTGATGCGCAGATCGGCAATCATATCGGTGATAAGACGCTCATAATCCTCTCCTTCCATGCCTGACGGGATGCCCTGTACAGCGATAGCTCCCCTTCCCATATCCGATATGTCAAAGCCAAGGGCGGCAAAACGGGGCTTAAGCTCAACAAAAGCAGCGGCATCCACCTGTGAGAGCTGGAACATTTCCGGAAACAGAAGCCCCTGCGACACAGCTCCATGGTTCTTTGCATCGGACAGGAAACGCTCGTAGAGTACCCGCACATGAGCACGGTGCTGGTCAATTATCATCAGCCCCTTGTCCGATTCCACAAGGATATAGCGGTCCGCATATTGGAACAGACGCAAAGGTTGTTCCTCCGGCTGAATCAATGTCTCATTTGCAGGCCCGTAAGGAATTGCTCCTTCGCTGATCTTATGCTCAATCACATCACCGTAAAGCTTACCCCAGTTTTCGGCATTGTTACGATTGGAACGCGACTCCCCGCGGCCTCCGGCAAAGGGGTTGAAATCAGTATTGATGTCAACTTTAGGCTGTACCACAGGACGGGATGGGTCATAAACAGGAATATCAGGCATATCAGCCGTATCGAAATCGATGGTGGGCATCTCCTCGAACCTGCCCACGCTCTCCTTGACGGCCGCCATAATGATTTTCCAAATTATCTGTTCATCCTGGAACTTGATTTCCGTCTTGGTGGGATGGATATTCACATCGATGGTGTCGGCCGGAACGGTCAGAAAGAGGAAATATGATGGCTGGTCACCATCCGGAACAAGACCTTCATAAGCGCTCAGAACCGCCTTATGGAAATAGGGATGACGCATAAAACGGCCGTTCACAAAGAAGAACTGCTTGGCACCCTTACCACGAACACTCTGAAGATTGGAGCAGAAACCGCTCACGCCCACTACCGATGTCCGGACATCAACAGGGAGGAGTGCCTCGTTCATCTTACGCCCGAAAAGGTTAATGATACGTTGTTTTACGGCCGATGCCGGCAGTGAGAATATCTGTTCGCCCTGATGAGACAACTCGAAAGCCACCTCGGGGTGAGCAAGCGCAACTCTCTCCACCTCATTCAGGATATGACCGTATTCAGTCTGGTTGCTCTTGAGGAATTTACGGCGTGCAGGGACGTTATAGAACAGATTACGTACAGTAAAAATACTGCCCACCGGGCATACGCATGGCTCTTCCTGTTCTATCTCCGATGCCTTGATGGTAATGGCGGTTCCTGTCTCGCTGTCGGCAGTACGGGTACAGAGCTGCACCTCAGCTACTGCTGCTATAGATGGCAGGGCCTCACCCCGGAACCCGAATGTGGTCAGTGAGAACAAATCATCGGATTCACGTATCTTGGATGTGGCGTGCCGCTCGAATGCCAAACGGGCATCCTCGCTGTTCATTCCGCAGCCGTTATCTATGACCTGAATGGAAGTGCGGCCGGCATCGGTCAGTATTACTTTGATACTGTCGGCACCGGCATCGACGGCATTCTCCATAAGTTCCTTCACGACCGATGCAGGACGGTTCACCACCTCACCGGCTGCAATCTGGCTCGCCACTGTCTGTGACAGAATCCTGACCTTACCCATAAAAAACGATGATCAGATGAAAAACTTGCCGGTCATGAGCCAATGCAGGACAAACAGAAGAGCCAGAATAAGTACGACCGATGTCTGTATGGACATGCGCGGACCTCCGTTCTCCTTGCGACGTTTCAGATGCTTGGTTCCTTCCACGAATTTTCCACGGATATTCTCCGGATTGTATGTCTCCTCCGGAAGCATGCCGAGTTCACGCTTGGCTTTCTCCTCCATCTTGGCCAGCTTGTCCTTCCGCTCATCGTAATAAATGTACTTGTGTTCAAAGCGGCGAGGTTCCCTTACTGAAAACATTCCCATATCAATCTCCCTTTTTTGGCAGTGTCGGTAACGGCACTGTCTTGTTTGTAGTCTGTTTAAGCTGTTCTGTCACTCTCTTGGCACGCCAGTAGAAGACATCATTACGGCTGAGTGGTCTTAACCGGTCAAACCAGTTGAAATTCTCAAGGTACATCTTCCTCTCTTCCAGTTTACTCATAGGATACATTACTCCACTTGAGCGTCCGTGTACCACAATACTCTCAACGGTACGTTGCCGGAAATGGATAGTCAAGTGCGAACCTTCCAGTGTATTCATTCCTATCATCGAAGAATCGGCATCATCCACCGGATAGAAAATCGCCAGCACATTTCCCTTGACGTCGGCTTTGTCAATCTCTCCGTTCTTGAACCATGCATACATTTCCCTACCGGTTATCTGGTTGTAATGCAGGGAATCATTGTCCTGAATAAACAGCGCCTGTCCTAACACTTCAGCATGTTCAATTGTGCTGTCATTCAAGAAAAATATGATCTTTTCACCCAGAATCTGCTGGTTGTCGCTCCACAGTATCGGGTCCCTGTAGAGTGTGAGTGTGGAGTCGGCTGTGCAGAACTGGGCTGAGTCGGCCACCATCTGTACATCCTTCCTGTACGCCTTGACACGTTTGAATGCCCTCATATGACGGTTGATGACTGAATCGCCCGCTTCGTTGTAGAATGTAACGAGACGGAATGTGTCCGCATGGACATAGAGACTGTCGCCCGCTGAATACTCAATGAGCAGGGCATTGCCGGTCACCACAGCAGAATCTATCTCCTGAAAATAACAGGCGTATTCTCCCAGGACGTCAATTTTGTCGTTATAGTCATTGATAACCACATTACCGTATCCATAAACGCTTCCCTCACTTTCAGTGAATATAATGCTGTCGCCGGTCATCCTTGTTCCTCCGTCACCCTGTTCCACTACGGAACGGTCGAGCAGAACGGCATCCCTTGAATCCGACAGGAAAGTGCCGCGCGATGTATGGATTATATTGTTATCGCTCACGATAGTCGTGGGACTCACTATGAATGCCTTGTGAAGGTCGGTATTGTAATGCAGGGTATCCGATGTGAGGTTGTAATCAGGACTCTCGAGTGAAACAGCCTCGATAAAGGTGGCAAGTTTGGTCTCCGTTTCGAACTGCCCGTATTCGGAGATGAGCGTGCTTTGCTCATCAAGCAGAGTGCCACCGTCAAAGAACCAGCCTATCCCTATGTTCCTGTCATAATTCAGACTGTCTGTGAGAAGAATCATGCTACGGTTTTCCAACCTAACGTTATCCCTCACGCGTAACAGTCTGGCATTGCCGTCATAAAAGAGAGAATCACCATACAGGAAAAGAGTATCACCCTGCTCAGCGCGTACATTGTGGTATGCTTCAAACGAATTGGCCTCCTGATAGAAAAGGGCACTGTCACAATACATGTACATACTGTCGTGCCGGAATACGACATTACCCGTAAGAATCTGTGCATCGGGGTTCCTGAGTTTGTCAAAACGCAGAAAATCGGCATTCAGAAGGTAAACGAAACCTGCACTCTCCTCTACTGTGGAATCCGGTTCCATAAAGTCACTGTCCTGACTGTATGCAGGAAGATCCACCCAAAAGAGCAATGACAAGATAACCGCAATCCGGAAAACCGTTTTCATGGTAGAGGCATTACTTTTCCCAACCCGGATAGATAAATTCACAATCGTTCCATCCTTCGCTTATCTTAACGTAAGTGGTACGTTGTTTCTCCCTTATCCACTTTTCAATAGCCTCTTCACGACGGGCATTCAGGACAATGTTGTGAAGCACCTCATAATCATCGGCCATAGTGGCCTTATGACCGGTAATCCTGTTCTTAAGCTTGACAATGGCACATACAACCTTTCCGTTATTGAGTTGCATGGTAAAGGGATCCGATATCTCACCCACATGCATCTGATCAATCATCTTGGCCACATCCTGATTAAGATCCTGCATCTCGAATTTCGAAATACCCGGTCTGCCCGATTCAGGATGATTTGTCATCAGACCGTTGTTGTTGCGAGTATCCTTGTCCGATGAGAAAGAGGTGACGGCAGTCTCAAAAGTGATTTTACCTGAACGGATATTCCCGGCTATGGTATCTAACCTTGAAAGACAGTCATTGATGCTTGACATGGGAATTCTGGGTTTCCTGAGAATATGCCGGACTCTGACCCTGTCACCCAGCCTCTCTATCAGCTGAATGATATGATATCCGAATTCGGTCTCAACAATCTTGGAAACCTTCTCGGGGTCCGTAAGATTGAAAGCTACGGCAGCAAACTCCGGAACAAGATCTCCACGTCCCATGAAGCCGCAGTCGCCACCGACACGTGCAGATACGGGATCCTCGGAATAGAGCACCGCCAAGGTTGAAAAAGGCACTTCACCTGAAGTGATCTTTTCAGTATATTCCCTGAGGTCATTCTTCACGGCATCAATCTCTTCCTGCGGAATAATAGGGTTAAGTGTGATTATCTGCACCTCCACCTGGGTGGGGACATAAGGAATGTCATCGGGAGAAATGTCCCTGATGTAACGGCGCACATCACCGGGAGTGACATTCACCTTGCCCATTATCTTTTCACGCACCTTGCTCACAATCATTTCAGTCTCCAGTGTTTCATAAAACCTGAGTTTTATCATTTCGGAACTCATTCCGTTATAATATTCTTCAAGTTTCTCACGTGAACCGGCCTGATTCTCCATTTCGTTGTAATAGAGATCAACCTGATAATTGACATCCTCAGGACTCACCGATATACTGTCAAGTTCAGCCTGATTCAGGAACAGTTTGTTTACGGCAAGCTGTTCCGGTATTATGCAATAGGGATCACCATCCCAACGGATTCCACGCATCGAGGCCTCCTGACGTGCCTCTTCCACTTCTGATTTATATATCGCCTCATCGCCAACGACCCATACAACCTCATCAATGACATTGTTCTGAGCCGACACCGGCAATGACATCCATGTAGAAGCCGCGACCAACGCTGCGGGAATAATATGCCGTATTTTCATCTCTTCTGACTGTGAAATTCTATTAACCCTTTTTCTTTGGCACTCTGATAGAGCTCCTCCCTGATTTTCCTCATATAACTGACCTCATTATTGTTGATGAGCAGCATACGCACCTTGCCACGAGCATACTCAAGCGGTTCTATCCCGCCTTTCCTGAGGTACTCACTTACATTCAGCAAATATATATTATCCTCATCATTCATCTCAAAGCTCGACTGCTTCTCCAGAAGATTCTCCAACGGAGTATCGGACTGGGGCATGAGCACCTCAATCTCTGCCAGATTACGCCAGTTGTCATAGAAGAACTCGCACCTTGCCGAGTTACGGATACAATATTTCTCTATCACCTCGAACGACTCGTCGTCAGTTCTGGTGAAAAGTGACCTTATCTCCTGCAAGCCGGGAGCCTTGGCCGGTATTTTCAGGAACAGTCCCTTGACAAGGGATTCGTTCAGCAGGAACATTCCGGAATTCTCATTGTAAAAAGCCTCAATCTCATCATCGGTTATCTCTGCCGAGAATTTCTGTTCCAAAAGCCTGCGCTGGTACTCGTGCTCAATGAGGGAACGCCTGTAATTGTCCACCAGCCGGTCAATATCCCTGGTATCAGGAATATTACGTACGGCATTCTGATAGAACATGACATCCTCTATCCAGTTCTTTATGTATTTCTCAGAGAACTCCACACTGTCCTGTCCTGTAATACCCAATGGCAGGACCTTGAGCAGATCCTCTTCATAAAGCACCGATCCATTGATTTCCACAAGCGGGGTTTTGCCAAGTTCATAGACAGTGAAGGCATTCCATCGACAGGAAACCAATGAGACCGACATCAATGTCGGTATCAAAAACTTAAGGAAAGACTCCCATCTATCGTTACTGCTGATTCCCATCTCTCACTCTCCAAGAACGACGGTTTTGAGCACCTTTTTGTTCACCTTGGTCTTATATCTCTTTTTCAGTTGTTTAAGCCACTGTTGTTCAAGATAGTCCTGATAATCGTTAATAATCTGACCGCCCAGATCGGAGGGTTCTTCGGGTGCATTGATGATATGACCGACGGCACCTATGTAAGGCCAGCTTTCAAGCGGTTCGTAAGAACCTATACCAAAAATCTCCTTATCAGAGTATCGGCTGCGCCCCTTCTCAAAAGGTCCCTTCATGACGCGTATCCGAGGTTCCTCCTCGTTGAACGCCGCAAGGACATCCTCCCATTCTTCCATGGGAATATCCTTCACCGCATCCTTTGCCTGGGAAAGCAATTCAGCACTCTTTGCAAAAATGAGAATACCCTTGAAACGAGGTTCGTCAAAGGTATATTTCTTACGGTTGGCATTGAAGAAACGCAAGAGTCCCACACTGTCCTCGCCGGCTTTTTCCCAAACCTCGCGGCTGCTTATCTCAAACATCAGCAGACCGTCATGATATTCCCTTGATATGTGACCGAATTCCGGCACCAGCATCTCCAAAAGTGAATCTTCACGCAGCAAAGCATCTTCAGGAGAGAGATTCCAGCCATATTTCTCCGACATCTTGCGGGCCTGGGAAAGTTTGGCATCGGTCATGATACTTTCCTGTTTCCTCATCCACTCATAAATAGACTTGCGATGGTCCTCATACCTGCCGAAATCCTGATGACCGCCCACCTTGACTATTACAAAGTAGTTTTCATAACGGACAGGAGTACTGAACTGACCATCCTTCTTCAATGAGAAAGCTATGTCGGCAATCTCCTTGGGAAGTTGTCCACGGGATACCCATCCTATATAGCCTCCGTTACGAGCGGCTCCGTCATCGGAGTGTTTGGCGGCCAATTCACGATAATCCTCGCCTTCAAGGAGCAATCCGTATATCGAGTCAATCCTGTGTGAAGCGGCGTCAAAAGCCTTTTGGGTGGCATCGGTTATTTGTACAGAAAGGATAAACACCTCTACTATTCCATCGGGACCCACTTCATCGGCTGACATGCGGAATGTCTGGCGAGCCGTCTCCTCAAGGAAAACGGTATCTGTCAGATACTCCTCGGCCTGCATGTCACGATACTCCTTGAACTCATTGACGAATGACTCCTGACGGTCTATCCCTTCATCAATAGCGGCTTGAACCTTGAGCTTGAAGTTAAGGTACAGGTCCGCATAAGTGTTCAGATCATTTTTTTGTCCGGGATCATCAGTATAGTTCTTCCTGTAGAAATACTCGAACTCCGATTTCCTGATCTCACTTTCTCCCACCGTCATTATGACAGGATCAGCATCCTGCGCCCAAATAGCCGATGCGAGAAGTAATGACAAGATAATTGATAATGCCCTCTTCATGACTGTTATCATTCGTGACGACTATAGTTGGGAGCCTCACTTGTAATGGCCACATCATGCGGATGACTCTCGTTCATTCCGGCATTGGTTATGCGTACGAACTTGGCGTCATGCAACTTGTCAATATTGGCTGCACCGCAGTAACCCATACCTGAACGCAGACCGCCTGCAAGCTGGTAAACCACTTCGTAGAGAGTGCCTTTATAAGGTACGCGGGCTGCAATGCCCTCCGGAACAAGTTTCTTGACATCCTTCTCACCTGCCTGGAAGTAACGGTCCTTTGAGCCGTTCTCCATAGCCTCAAGTGAGCCCATACCACGGTATGATTTGAATTTACGTCCGTTGAATATGATGGTCTCACCGGGTGACTCCTCGGTACCGGCCACAAGTGAACCGAACATTACGCTGTCGCCACCTGCCGCGAGAGCCTTGACCACATCGCCGGAGTAACGGAGGCCGCCATCGGCTATGACAGGAACGCCGGAACCCTTGATAGCCTTTGCCACATCATATATTGCCGAAATCTGAGGTACTCCTATACCGGCAATGATACGTGTCGTACAGATGGAACCCGGTCCTATGCCAACCTTGACAGCATCGGCTCCGGCATCCACCAGAAGCTTGGCGGCAGCGGCCGTCGCAATGTTACCCACTACTATGTCAATATTCTTAAAACTGGCCTTGGCCTCCTTAAGTTTCTCAACCACTGAACGGGAATGACCGTGAGCTGTATCAATTACTATTGCATCTACACCGGCCTCGACAAGAGCCTCTATACGATCCATTGAATCGGCTGTAACACCCACACCGCCGGCCACACGCAGACGGCCCTTGCTGTCCTTGCATGCCATAGGTTTATCCTTGGCCTTGGTTATATCCTTGTAGGTGATAAGGCCTATCAGCTTACCGTTGTTGTCAACGACCGGCAGTTTCTCGATCTTGTTCTCCTGCAGAATCTGTGAAGCAGCTTCCATGTCAACCTGCTGATATGTAGTGACAAGATTCTCCTTGGTCATGACATCCTCAATCTTCACATCATAGTTACGCTGGAAACGGAGGTCGCGATTGGTAACAATACCGCAAAGCTTGCCGTCGGTCTCCACTACGGGAATACCGCCTATGTGGTACTCAGCCATAAGAGCAAGGGCGTCACGTATGGTGTTCTCGCGATGGATTGTCACCGGATCATAAATCATGCCGTTCTCAGCACGTTTGACGATTGCCACCTGACGGGCCTGCTCCTGGATGGACATATTCTTGTGTATGACTCCGATACCTCCCTCTCGTGCTATCGCAATGGCCATGCCGGACTCTGTCACGGTATCCATTGCAGCTGTCACGAACGGCAGGTTCAATGAAATGTTTCGGGAGAAACGCGATGCAAGTGACACCTCACGCGGAAGCACCTCCGAATATGCCGGCATAAGAAGAACATCATCGAAAGTCAGTCCTTCCATAACTACCCTATCTTCTAAAAATGACATCTTGTTATGTATTTATGTTGTTATACTTTCTAAATTCAATTAGCCATATCGGATATGAATTTTATTCTGACAAGGCGTATTTCCTCCTCCGAATAATCATTGCCCAGTTCATCAAGAGCATCGTCTATGGAATCACTCTCAGACTCCCTGAAATATTCATAAATATCCTCGGCGCGGTCCTCATCCATAACGCTCTCGATGAAGTAATTGATATTCAGTTTTGTGCCTGAATAAACGATAGCCTCAACCTCAGTGAGCAGCTCATCGAAGTCAATTCCCTTGCTTATGGCTATGTCATCAAGAGCCACCTTCATGTCTATGCTCTGAATGATGCTGACCTTAAGCTTGGACTTATTGGGAACGGTTCTTACCCTAAGGTCCTCCGGACGCTCTATTTCATTCTCCTCTACATGCCGCTTGATGAGATCAATGAAATCCTGACCGTAGCGCTTTGCCTTACCGGCGCCCACGCCCGGTATATTCTGCAATTCCTCCATGGTCACAGGATATGTAGTGGCCATAGCCTCCAGTGACGGATCCTGGAATATGACATATGGAGGCAGCTCAAGATGCTTGGATATCTTCTTGCGCAGGTCCTTGAGCATGGAATAGAGTTCGGGGTCAACAGCAAAGGAACCTCCACCGCGGATGGGACCCTCAGTCTCATCATCGTCGAAGTCCTTGTCTTCCACAATCATGAAAGATTTTGGGTTCTCCATGAAATCACGTCCCTCATCGGTTATCTTGAGCAAGCCGTAATTCTCCACGTCCTTCCGGATATAACCTGCTATCAAAGCCTGGCGTATTACAGCGTTCCATGTCTTTTCCTCTTCATCGGAACCTGCACCGAACACCTCAAGGTCCTCATGCATGTGGTCTGTCACGGCCGATGTCTCATTTCCGAGCAGGATATCTACAATATAATCCGCCTTGAAATTCTCCTTGACCGCCGATATCACTTCCAGCACAGTTTCCAGCAATTGCTGAGCCTCAACGCGTTTCTTGGGATTCAGACAGTTGTCGCAGTTACCACAGTTTTCCTCCTCATAGTTTTCACCGAAATAGTGAAGCAGGAGCTTACGCCGGCAGACCGAAGATTCACAGTAAGCTGTAGTCTCAGCCAGAAGTTGACGGCCTATATCCTGTTCGGCAAGCGGCTTACCCTCCAGAAATTTCTCCAGTTTCTGGACATCCTTGCTGTTATAGAACGCTATACACTGACCTTCACCGCCGTCACGGCCGGCACGGCCCGTTTCCTGATAATAACCTTCAAGGCTCTTGGGTATGTCATAATGTATAACATAACGCACATCAGGCTTGTCAATACCCATCCCGAACGCTATTGTAGCCACTATCACGTCTATCTTCTCCATGATGAAGGCATCCTGTGTACTGGAACGGGCAGCGGCTTCCATACCTGCATGATAAGCCATTGCCGATATCTCATTGGCCTGAAGTATCTCAGCCAACTCCTCCACTTTCTTGCGGGAGAGGCAGTAAATAATGCCTGATTTTCCCGGATTGGACTTGATGAACCTGATTATCTCCTTGTCTATGTTCTTGGATTTGGGCCGAACCTCGTAATAAAGATTGGGACGGTTGAACGAGGACTTGAAATCATCGGCATCATGAATTCCCAGGTTTTTCTTGATGTCATCCCGCACCTTGTTCGTAGCGGTAGCTGTCAGAGCTATGATGGGCGCTTCCCCTATCTCATTGACAATAGGTCTTATTCTACGGTATTCCGGTCTGAAATCGTGTCCCCATTCGGAGATGCAGTGAGCCTCGTCGATAGCGTAGAAAGATATCTTGATTTTCTTCAGGAACTCCACGTTCTCCTCCTTTGTCAACGACTCCGGAGCCACATAAAGAAGTTTTGTCTTGCCTTCAAGTATGTCAGCTTTTACAAGGTCGATGGAAGCCTTGTTCAGCGAGGAATTGATGAAATGGGCTATTCCATCCTCCTCACCCATGTTTCTCATGGCATCCACCTGGTTTTTCATCAGGGCGATAAGAGGTGAAATCACTATTGCGGTGCCGTCCATCACTATTGCCGGCAACTGGTAGCACAGGGATTTTCCCCCTCCGGTGGGCATAAGCACAAAAGTATCCCTGCCAGCCAACAAATTCCTGATGATAGCCTCCTGGTCACCTTTGAATGTGTCAAATCCGAAATGGACTTTAAGTACCTCCGCAATATTTATGTTATTTTTCGCCATATAATCTGAAAAAAGGAGTTCTATCCGCTAACCGGATTGAAAACAAAGTTAAACACAAGTCTGTCAAACTTGCAAACTTTTTATCTTAAAAAAACTCAGATTTTGTCTAAAACTGTACCGTCAGCCTTCTCAATCTGCTGTTTTGCATAATCAAGAGTTACGACATACTTCTTAGACCCGGTTGAAGGCGTGTTGTACATAGCCTCCACCATAATTGTTTCAACTATTGACCTGAGTCCTCTGGCACCCAACTTGAATTCGATGGCCTTATCTACCACATATTCCAGGACCTCCGGATCAAAAGAGAGTTTCACACCGTCAATAGCAAAAAGCTTGACATACTGTCTGATGATGGAATTCTTTGGTTCAGTCAGGATTCTGAGCAAAGCATCACGGTCAAGAGGCTGGAGACTGGTAACCACAGGCAGGCGTCCTATTATCTCCGGAATCAATCCGTAAGCCTTCAGGTCCTGTGGGGCAACATATCTCATAATATTATTGAAATCCACTCTGCTCCGCTGTTCTACTGAATCGAATCCCACCACCTGTGTATTAAGGCGGCTGGCTATCTTGCGTTCAATACCGTCAAAGGCTCCGCCACAAATGAACAGGATGTTTTTCGTGTCAACCTGGATGAACTTCTGTTCCGGATGTTTACGTCCGCCCTGAGGCGGGACATTCACTACAGAGCCTTCCAAAAGTTTCAGAAGTCCTTGCTGTACACCCTCGCCACTCACGTCGCGCGTTATGGACGGATTGTCGCTCTTCCTTGCTATCTTGTCAATCTCGTCTATAAACACGATACCCCGTTCCGCGGCGGCCACATCATAATCTGCCACCTGAAGCAGACGTGAAAGAATGCTTTCCACATCCTCTCCCACATAACCTGCCTCAGTAAGAACAGTAGCATCAACTATGGTGAAAGGCACTTTCAGCAACCTGGCGATAGTCTTGGCAAGCAGCGTCTTGCCTGTTCCGGTGGCACCCACAAGAATGATGTTGCTTTTCTCTATGTCAACATCCTCCTCTGTCACCGGTTGGGTTATCCTTTTGTAATGGTTGTAAACCGCTACTGACAAGTATATCTTGGCTGCATCCTGACCTATCACATAGTCATCAAGAAACTTTTTTATCTCCTGAGGTTTCGGGATGCTGTCGAACTGCAGCAAGCTCTTTTTCATTGAGGGTTTGGATTCATGGACTATCTCGGCTGCACGCTCCGCGCATTCGTTGCATATACAAGAGTCAAGACCTGTAATCAGCAGTTCGACATCCTTGTCCGAACGACCGCAGAATCCGCAGTACCTGCCCTTTTTTCCCCCTGCCATATTCACCTCAATTACTTGCGTTTTTCCAGTATCTGGTCAATCATACCATACTCCTTGGCCTCTTGAGCTGTCATCCAATAGTCACGGTCACTGTCAGCCCACACCTTGTCATACGGAGTATGTGAATGCTCCGATATTATGGTATAAAGCTCTTTCTTCATCTTCTGGATTTCACGTGCAGTTATCTCGATGTCGCTGGCTTGTCCCTGGGCTCCTCCGAGAGGCTGATGTATCATCACGCGGCTGTGGGGAAGAGCCGATCTCTTTCCCTCCTGGCCTGCCACAAGCAATACCGCTGCCATACTTGCTGCCATACCGGTACAGATTGTGGCCACGGGGCTCGTGATGAACTGCATGGTGTCATAAATACCAAGTCCTGCGGTTACGCTTCCACCAGGTGAATTCAGGTATATGGATATCTCCTTGGAAGAATCGACTGAGTCCAGATAGAGCAACTGGGCCTGAATGGTATTTGCCGTGTAGTCACTGATTTCCGTGCCGAGAAAAATGATACGGTCCATCATGAGACGGGAGAATACGTCCATCTGGGTTACATTCAACTGGCGTTCCTCCAGAATGTACGGGTTAAGATATTGTGATTCAGCCTTGATCACATCATCAAGTGTCTGACTGTTCAGGCCAAGATGTCCTACTGCATATTTTCTGAAATCGTCCATATTCAGCCTCTGATCGTTCTGCTTTTCAAAAACCATTACTTGCCGGTAACCGATGGAGTCTCGAACAGTTTGTTGAACTCCTCTACGCCCACCTTCTTCTTCTTGAGTTTGACATCCTTCTTAAGGGCAGCTGTCAGTTTGCTCTCGATGGCACGGTTTACAAGTCCGTCAACAGTCTCACGTTTCTTGAGCATCTCCTTTGAATAGTTGTCAAGGAGGTCATCCGGCAGATTCATCATACCGTACTGGGCGAACTGGGCACGGGTTGCCTCACGGGCCATGGCCTTGACATCGTCATCCTCAACCTTGATTGAATATTTCTCCACCAGCTTCTCTTGGATAAGATGCCATGTGAGCTCCTCTAAACTGCGGTCGAATGTTTCGTCAACATTATCCTTGGAGTCATCCTTGCGGTTAGCCTTCATGATACGTTTGAGCAGCTCGTCAGCATATTCAAGTTTGCCCGTCTTCTCCATAAAATATTTCTTGGCATCCAGCATGAACTTGTAATCGCTGTCAGGAACAAAACTTGCGGCAATCGACTCCTCAACCTTGGCACGGAAAGCACTTTCACTGTCAACGGATCCGTTGCCGAACACACGGTCAAAGAGTTCCTGGCCGAGTTCAGCATCAACAAAACGGGTGATATCCTGGATTTCAAGGCTGAAATCCGAATTCACGCCAGCCACTTCCTCTTTTTTCCTGTTAAGCAGAGATGATATCTCCACTTCATTTCCGTCATACGCCTTGGAGGGATTGAAAACCACCTTTGCCCCCTTCACAGCGTTCTTGAAAAGAGACTTCTCCTTGTCATTTTTCAAGAACTGAGGCATTACCGTCGCTCCTTCAACCACAATTCCGTTCTCCTTGGGTGAGCCGTCTTTCTCAAGCTCGGTAAGAAGACCCTTTACGATATCGCCATCTGCATAGGAATCGACCTGTTCATATTTGCCGAACTGACGGGTGTAACCTTTCACCTGATTATCCACCATCTCGTCGGTCACCTTTATCTCATAATAAGTTATTGAGTCATCCTTGTTCACGTTCACGTCAAACTGAGGAGCCAGCGCAATATCGAAATAGAATGTCATGTCATCATCGTCAAGATTCATCCCTTTTTCCTTCTCATCATTGGGAAGAGGCTCGCCAAGCATATCTAACTTGTTATCCTTTATATAGCTGAAAACCTTATCCTGAAGTATCTTGTTAATCTCGTCCGCTTTGATGGCCTTGCCGTACATCTTTTGGACAAGAGACATGGGAACCATTCCGGGGCGGAAACCCGGCATCTGTGCTTTTTTTCTTGCTTCTTTCAGTGCTTTATCCACATTTTCCTGATAATCAGCCTTAACAAGGCTAACGCTAAGCAGGCCCTGTACCTTGCTTACATTCTCAAACTTTACGTCCATCCTATATTATTGTTAATTGTGATATTTCCTTCTTTAATCTCACCATAGATTTTTAGAATGCGAAATTACTTCAATAATCACAAAAAGGAAAAAAATTGTATTTTTTTTGCATTCACTGCTTCCATTCTTGTTTGTTCTCCTCTATTTAAGTTACCTTTGCAACAAATGCATTCGAGTTATGGAAGATAACAGGACAGTTGATGCAACCGGTGAAAAAATGGTTCTCAGAACCGAGGGCCTTGTCAAACGATATGGAAAACGCACTGTCGTGAACCATGTCTCCATTGACGTAAAGCAGGGCGAGATAGTCGGGCTGTTAGGACCAAACGGTGCCGGAAAGACCACTTCATTCTATATGACTGTAGGCCTGATTACCCCTAACGAAGGAAAAATCTACCTTGACAACGAGGATATTACGGAATACCCTGTCTATAAACGCGCCAGAGCAGGCATCGGTTATCTTGCCCAGGAAGCGAGCGTTTTCCGTAAGATGAGCGTGGAGGACAACATAGCATCGGTTCTTGAACTGACCGGAAAGCCAAAAGATTACCAGAAGGAGAAACTTGAGAGTCTCATTGAGGAATTCAGTCTCCAGAAAGTACGCAAGAATCTGGGCGACCGCCTTTCAGGAGGTGAAAGACGCCGTACTGAAATAGCCCGCTGTTTAGCAATAGAGCCCAAATTCATCATGCTTGACGAACCATTTGCAGGTGTTGACCCGATTGCCGTCGAAGATATCCAGCAGATAGTATGGAAACTTAAGGATCGCAACATAGGAATCCTTATCACTGACCACAACGTGCATGAAACCCTCAGCATAACTGACCGCGCATACCTGCTGTTTGAAGGACGCATCCTGTTCCAGGGTACTCCCGAAGAACTGGCATCAAATCCCATCGTTAGGGAGAAATACCTCAGTCAAAGCTTTGAGCTGAAAAAGAAAACCTTCCAGAATTGAATTATATGCACGCCATACGGCTCATGCTCTGCTCGTTTACCCTGTTTCTGGTTACAGAAATCTGCCATGCGGTGCCCGCACGGAGAGATACTATTACAGTAGAGCAATCTGACGGCAAGCCCATGAGTATGGTATATCAGGGTGACGAATACGGAACCTTTTACACCACACTTGACGGCGACATAATGGAAAAAGGGAAGGACGGAATCTGGAGAAAGGCTCTCATGCTGGACAAGCCTGCTGCCCGCAAACTTTTGGCATCGGCCAAGCCCGGGGAATACAAAACCCGGAATCTCCCTCTGACCGGTAATCCCAGATGCCTCGTGGTACTGGCAGATTTTCCTGACCGCAAGTTCAGTTCTGACGATTCCACTATCATCCGTATTATTGACGAACAGTTCAACAAAAAAGGTTATGCCGATTCTGTTACCTACAAGGGGAAAAAGATTCAGGGCCCAACCGGAAGCGTAAAGGATTATTTCTCGGACCAGTCATACGGAATATTTACACCGGAGTTCGACATCATCGGTCCTATTCACGCCAGGAACAGTTACGAATATTACGGCAAAAACCGGAACAATGTGGCAGGCAACGACTCTGAGAATGCCGCTAAACTGGTAAAGGAAGTATGCGAAAACATCGTGTCCGGCTCACTTGCCGACTTGCATCTGTACGACAATGATTACGACGGCGAGATTGACATGATGGCAATCATTTTCGCAGGCCGCGGCGAGAATTACAACGGCTCTGACCCGAACACGATATGGCCTCACCAGTACGACATGAACCTTATCGGTGTTGAAGGTTTGACACGTATCAATTACCTTCTCACATGTGAACTGTTCTGGGATTCCGATGACATAATTGACGGAATAGGCATTTTCTGCCATGAGTTCTCACACGTTCTCGGATTGCCTGACTTTTACAACACTTCATCTGGCAGTTCGGAATGTCTGGGAGCCTGGAGCATTATGGACTACGGAATTTATGACAATATGGGGTTCTCGCCGGCAGGTTATACCGCTTTCGAGCGCTATTCGCTGGGATGGATGGATATACCTGAAGCCGATGCCACCGGCAAATACACCCTTGAGGACATAGGAAGCAAGGCCGACGCATTTCGCCTCAGCACTGACGATGATGACAAATTCATAATCCTGGAGAATCATCAGAATAAAGGATGGTTCCGTTATCAGAAGGATTCCGGACTGCTTGTGACTTCTGTCTCCTACAATAAGACGAGATGGTTGAACAATAAGGTGAACGTTTCCACAAAAAGCTACGCCGTCCTACCGGCCGACAATATGACGGGCAAAGGTTACGAGTCAGGTGATCTTTATCCTAACAATAAAAAGGACAGCATAACCATGTTCAGTTCTCCGGCATTGAAAGTATATGACGGCGATTACATTACCACGCCCTTAACCGGAATTCGCAACACCGAAGGAATCGTGAGTTTCACCATAGGGAAAACCGGTGGTACAGATGGTTTAATGAGCGCTACGGCGGAAAGAGTACGTGAACCTATAAAGGTATTCGACATATCCGGAAAACCTTTCGGCTCATTCAGTCCGGATACCCCTGTTGAACAACTTCCTCTCCCATCCGGCATCTGGCTGATACAGATAAACGGGAAGACAAAAAAAGTGAGGTTTTGAGCCTCACTTCTGTCTGATGAATATGTTTATAGGCGTTCCGCTGAAATTCCATTTCTCCCTTATCTTGTTCTCAAGGAATCTCTTATAAGGCTCCTTGACATATTGCGGCAGGTTGGCAAAGAACACGAATGACGGGATACCTGGTCCCTGAAGCTGCGTGCAATACTTTATCTTTATATACTTTCCCTTTATGGAAGGTGGCGGATATGCCTCTATCAGAGGAAGCATTTCCGCATTCAGTTTACCTGTTGAGACACGCATGGTCTTATGCTGATACACCTCCTTTGCACATTCGAGCACCTTCAGGATACGCTGCTTCTCGATAGCCGATGTGAATACTATCGGAAAATCGGTGAAAGGAGCCAAGCGGGAACGGATAGCATCCTCGTAGTTCTTCATCACTTTGGCACTCCGGTCCTCAATCAGGTCCCATTTGTTCACCACCACAACAAGTCCCTTCTGATTCTTGACAATAAGGGAGACGATATTGAGGTCCTGACCTTCTATTCCACGGGTGGCATCAAGCATCAGAATGCAGACATCACTGTTTTCTATGGCCCTTATTGAACGCATCACGGAATAGAATTCCAGATCTTCCTCCACCTTGTTCTTCTTTCTTATTCCGGCGGTATCCACAAGATAGAAGTCAAATCCGAATTTCGTGTATCTTGTATAAACAGAGTCACGAGTTGTGCCAGCTATCTCAGTCACGATATTACGTTCCTCACCTATGAATGCGTTCACAATGGAGCTTTTGCCGGCATTAGGCCTTCCAACGACAGCAAAACGAGGTATATCGTCATCGGTTTCCTCCCCTTTCTCCTCGGGAAGACGACGCAGAATCTCATCGAGCAGTTCACCCGTTCCACTGCCGTTGGCTGCCGATATTGCTATGGGATCCCCCAGTCCTAACTTGTAGAACTCAGCAGCTCCGTACTGCAGATCGAATGTATCCATTTTGTTCGCCACAAGTATGACCGGAGTGGCAGAACGGCGGAGAATGTTACCGACCTGATCGTCCAGATCAGTCAACCCATTCCTGATATCGACCAGGAACAGTATGACATCGGCCTCGTCTATAGCGACCTTGACTTGCTTGCGTATCTCCTCCTCAAACACGTCGTCTGAATTAACCACCCAACCGCCGGTATCAACCACAGAGAACACCTTTTCGTTCCATTCGCACTTGCCGTACTGCCTGTCGCGGGTAGTACCGGCTACATCATCAACAATAGCCTGACGTGTCTGGGTTAAACGGTTGAAAAGTGTGGATTTGCCCACATTAGGACGACCCACTATCGCTACAAGGTTACTCATATCACTTTTTTATGGTTATCGGAACAGTTCAGTTCTGTTCATATCCGAAATTCCTGAGTTCACGTTCTGAACTGCGCCAATCCTTATCGACTTTGACGAAAAGCTCCATGAAAATCTTCTTGCCGAAGAATCTCTCAAGGTCTTTGCGTGCCTCAATTGCAACCCGTTTCAGGGCTTGGCCTTCATGTCCTATGAGAATTCCCTTCTGGGACTCCCTCTCCACATATATGACACAATTGATGAGAATACGATTGCGGTTTTCCTTGAACTGTTCCACTGCCACCTCGACAGAATACGGCACCTCCTTGTCGTAATGCAACAAAATCTTTTCCCTGACTATCTCCGACACGAAGAAACGGGCTGGCTTGTCGGTCAGCTGGTCTTTGCCGAAATAAGGAGGAGACTCAGGCAACAGCTCGTTGACTCTCTTGAGTATGGTCTTTACTCCGAATCCGTTTGCAGCAGAAATGGGTATGATCTCAGCTTCAGGAAGTTTTTCATGCCATGATGCCACGAGTTTCTCAAGATTCTCCTGATTGGTCAGGTCTATCTTGTTAATTATCACAAGCACAGGAACCTTCATCCCTGCCACTTTCTCAAGAAATCCGCTGTTCTTGTCGGCCTTTTCCACCACATCTGTCATGTACAACAGTACATCGGCATCGACCAAAGCCGATTCCGAAAAAGCCAGCATGGACTCCTGAAGCCTGTAGTTTGGTTTCAGGACTCCCGGAGTGTCAGAAAAGACTATCTGTGACTCCTCCGTATTCACGATACCCATAATCCTGTGACGGGTAGTCTGGGCCTTGAAGGTAGCAATGGAGATATGCTCCCCTACCAGAAGGTTCATCAGCGTGGATTTTCCTACATTGGGATTTCCTACTATGTTAACAAATCCTGCCTTGTGCATGATATCCGGTCATGAGTCAAAAAAAACGCATCTGGAAGGATGCGTTTTCATGTCTGGTCATTACTCAGCTGCCGCCTCTTTAACTACTGCAAGCTTGCCTCTGTAATATCCGCACTCACCGCATACAGTGTGATAAACGTGCCATGCTCCACAGTTCGGGCAGATTGCCAATGTAGGTGCCACTGCCTTATCGTGGGTCCTTCTCTTTGCAGTTCTAGTATTTGACTGTCTTCTTTTAGGATGTGCCATTTTCTTATTTTTTTAATCGTTATCTGAATCCATAATATTATTCAAACCTTCCCATCTTGGATCAACTGTCTCAGAATCGACAGGCTCATCATTGTCATCGCCTACCAGATGTCCGTCAAGCTTCTCCATCATTCCCTTATTGCATTTACCGGGTGCATGAACATGCTTGATGGGAATTGCCAAGGCAATATATTCATAAATATACCATGCCACATTGATTGAACCGTCCTTCTCGGGAACCACAACCACATCACCTTCATCCGCAAAATCATCACCGAGCCTGACCTTCATTTCCCCATTGGTCTCTATATCAAGAGACATATCGTCAAGACAGCGGTCACATGTCACCGTAACTGTCCCATTGAGAACAAACGCTAGATGATATAGGCTTGACTGTCTGCTTACAGTGAGCTCAACATCCACATTACCCTTGCGGACATCCTCACCCTGGACCGCTTCGAAAAAATCCTGGCCTACAGTCCACCTGTAAGAAGCTTGTTTCTCTTTAAGCCCCTTCAGTTCAACATTGTAAACATCCAGTTTTCCCATTTGACGATTTTTTCGGGGCACAAAGATACAATATAATTTCGTCTTTTTGAAATGATTGGAATTTTTTTTAAACACAGTCACGCCTTAGCTGTTGACAGTGCGCGTACCGCATATCTGTCATTTTAACAGCTCGACACGAAAAGTAGTACCCTTCCCGATTTCAGAGTGAGCCACATAGATGCGGCCTTTGTGATATTCAGTGATTATACGACGGGCAAGAGACAATCCAAGTCCCCACCCGCGTTCCTTTGTAGTGAATCCGGGATCAAAAACGCTCTTCCACGAGCTTTTTGCTATACCTTTTCCGGTATCCGACACATCAATCGCCACATGGTTTTTCTCCTCTGAGAGGGTCAGTGTCAAAGTTCCCTTACCGTTCATGGCATCCACTGCATTCTTGCACAGATTCTCAATCACCCAACCGAACAGCGAAGCGTTCACCTTGGCGTTAACCGGCGGATCAGGGAATATCCTTACAAACTCAACACTTTTCGGGGAACGATGCTCAACATACTCAATAACGGAGTTCAGGACTTCGACCATATCGGCAGTTTCAGGTTCCGGCATGGAGCCGATCTTGGAAAACCTTTCGGCAACCATCTCCAACCTTTTGACATCCTTGTCCATCTCATCGATAAGAGGATCGTCATATTTATCCCTCAACAGTTCTGACCATGCCATTAGCGATGAGATGGGAGTACCAAGCTGATGTGCTGTTTCCTTCGACAACCCTACCCAAACCCTGTTCTGTTCCGTCTTCTTGAAACTCAACAGCGCAAAGATGGCTATCAGTACGAACAGTATCACAACCGCCATCTGTATGTAGGGATATACCGTCAGTCTGTTCAGAAGAAGAGATTCGTCAAAACAGACTTCATAATAATGTTCCTCATCCGTCTCGTCAGGATATATCTTTATTGAGTTTCCGGCCTGGCGCATCCTTTCGGCGTAAGATGTCAGATATGCCAGAGTATCACCTTTCTTTATATCTATGTTGAGGAAAGTATTGTTGATGATATTATTGTCCTCGTCGGTAACGATTACCGGTATTGTCTTGTTTCCTTTGAATACCTCAAGGACAAGATTCAGTTCAGTATCGTCATCGGCCGCATTCAAGGTCCGATAGGCTTCGGCAAAAATCTCCATCTTGGAATGCTCCTCCCGCGAAAGGTCCTTGACAAGTGACTGCGAAACGAACAGAGAGATGAATGCAATTATTATGGCAAGTAAAATCAGTCCTGTCCTTATGCGCTTGAATTCTTTGATTTTTCTCATATTCCAGTTCCGGACTCCATGTCTCCGGCAAAGGAATAAACGCAAAACCGTTACCGTTATTGTATTATGGATTCTTTAAGGCAGACGGAAGAGACTGCGGGCATTACACGACGTGACGTATGCTATCTCGTCAACAGAAAGCCCATATATCTGCGCCAGGCAGGCCGCTGTAAACGTAATAAATGACGGTTCGTTGCGTTGGCCTCTGTAAGGGACCGGAGTCAGATAAGGAGAGTCTGTCTCAAGGACCACCCTTTCCGGCGGGATTGACTTAAGGACCTCAGGCAAACGTGATTTCTTAAAAGTGAGTACACCACCTATCCCGAACATAAAGCCATCGAATCCAAGCAATTCACAAGCCTCATCAACACTACCCGAGAAACAGTGGAATACTCCTCTCAATCCCCTGCCTCTGTAGTCCGACAGTACATCACACAGTTCGCGGAAAGATTCTCTGGAGTGTATCGAAACCGGCAAGTCATACTCAAGCGCCCAATCCAACTGGATACGAAAAGATTCAATCTGATCCCGGATTCCGGTTTTGTCCCAATAAAGGTCAAGCCCAGTCTCTCCTATTCCTATGAAACGATGTGCTCCATCTTGACCTTGATCCACGTCAAGAAGTTTTTTCAATCCATCCAACTGTACATGGAAATCGTCACCCAGATCTTCAGGATGCAAACCTATCATGGGTTTACACATATCCGGCCAAGTATCGCACACGCGAAGCATGTCCGGAACAGTCATGGGGTTGATATTGGGTAGGAGCAGATACTCCAATCCTGATTCCCGGGCTCGTCTCATCACGTCAGGAATATCCTGACTGAATTCCTCCGCAAAGACATGACAATGGGTGTCAATCAGCCTTTTCACCTTTGCGATAGTAATAGATCAATCCGTAATCGCTGCAGGATTTCATTTTGGCTGCACCATCAAGGTCCGAGAAATAATCCTCAATGGAATTCCACACCTCCAGAATCAGTTCATCCACCTGGGGCCTCATCAGGGATACGACGGTAAGGCTCTCCTCAGTGAGTTGCCGCAGTTCACACTGTTTATCATACAGTTCCTTGAAAAGTTCATAGTGAACATTCACCTTAGCTATGGTAGGATTGAAAATAGGTGTACCGCCTTTTTCTGTTCTGGCCCTTTCTCCCTTAATCGTGTTTTCACACCAACGGATTACCGCAATATCGCTCGAGAGATCCGGCAACTCACCGTTTCCTTCCTCAAGGGAATAATACAGTCTGTCCGAAGCCTTTATCTCACCTCTCTTTATGCACAGATTGAAAACCGTAAGGAAATGAGCCACATACATCCTGGCATTTTTCAGCCTTGTCTGGTATATTTCTGATTTCGAATAACTGATCTGGCGTTCGAGACATTCAAGATAACGGTCTTCTGCCTCACTGAACATCTGCAACTTCTTTTCAGCCCTGTTGAACAGTTCAGGCTGAAGAACAGGCGCATAGTAGTAACTGTTCTTCATCTTGCCCACCGCAGCCGAAAGGGAGCGGATTCTGGCCTTGTCAGTATTCGGTAATCTTCTGTAAGGCATGCCCTTGTTATTTTCCTCTGTTCATCAGACTGTTGACATATTCCTTCAAAACTATTTTCCGCTCAGAAGGCGCACTCACATCATCCAGTATCTCCATAGATTCAGTAAAAAGAGAACTTATGAGATTCTCGGATTGCTCTCTTACGTGAAGAGTGTCGTAAACCGCTTTCACTCCGTCTATCTTGGACTGAGGATCAGAACCGTCATAAACAGCCCAACGGTCCAGTTCCCTGTGAGCGGCGGCATCTGCTCTCGCGCGTGCAGTTATATATAGGTATGTTTTTTTGTTACAAAGTATGTCACCACCTATTTTCTTCCCGAAAACAGCAGGATCTCCGTAAACATCCAACAGGTCATCCTGCAACTGGAAAGCGAGCCCCACTTTCTCACCGAAGCGGTATAACAGCGAAGAATCAGCCGTCTTTGCGCCTCCCATAATAGAACCGGCCTGAAGGCATGCAGCCAGAAGAATCGATGTCTTGAGACGGATCATCTCCAGATATTCATCGGCAGTCACATCATTGCGGTGCTCGAAATCCATGTCATACTGTTGCCCGTCACATATACCGATAAAGGTGTCCAATGCAATATCCATTATCGTTTTGCGGTACTTGTCTTCAATATCCGAAAGATACCTGCAGGCTATCATCAGCATAACATCACCTGAAAGTATGGCAGTATTGGAATCCCAACGTTTATGTACCGTAGGTTTACCCCGACGCATGTCGGCATTATCCATAAGGTCATCATGAAGCAGTGTGAAATTGTGGAGGATCTCCATAGCGGCAGCAACCCTGAAAGATGGCTCAATATCATCGGAATAGATATTCGAAGCAATAAGCAACAGCACCGGCCGGATTCTTTTGCCTCCGGCGGAGAGCACATATCGGACCGGTTCATACAGGCTGTCGGGGTCATGGGAATAGCTCAGATTCTGAAGAAAATCCTCAAAACGGCGCCCAATTTCATCTGCTTTATACAACATACTTCCTTTCGATAAAAAGAAGAAGGGGCTTGCTGCCCCTCCTATTGATTTTCAATCAGCTAAGCTTAAAATTAACCGGCACTGTAAACTTGACGCGCACAGGCTTGCCACGCTGAAGTCCGGGCTTCCACTTGGGCATGGTAGAAATCACACGCAAAGCCTCTTTGTCAAGATGCGGGTCAACCGACCTTACAACCTCAGGATCAACAATAGAACCGTCCCTGTTCACGACGAACTGAATCAGGACCCTGCCCTGAATATTATTCTCGCGGCAGATTGAAGGATATTTGATGTTCTTCCTCAAGTATTCCATAAGAGCGGCCTGACCACCCGGGAACTCGGGCTGTTCTTCAACGACCATGAAGATCGTCTCCTCTTCGGGCTCCTCTTCAACAATGACCTCTTCCACTTCCGATATATCCACAAAAGTCACCTGGTCCTCGGTCGAAGCTATGACATCCTCTTCAATATCGGCATCATCCTCAACGATTTCGATAATCTCAGCCTGAGTGGTTGACTGTGGTGGAGGAGGTACAGTCTTCTTTTCAGGAAGTGTGATAGGAATAAGTTCCTCTTCAAGATGCAGGTCAACTACCGCATAAATATCAGAATTGTCCTCTTTTTCACTCTGGGACCATTCCAGCGCTACGAAAATTACAGAGAGCGCCAACACGAAACCTATAAGCAGGGAGGTTGATTTTCCCTTCTCAAGATCCGCTTTTTCAGACTTCTTGATTTCCATATTATTCGTTTTTAAATTTTTACACTTACGGTTTTACTCACTTTCAATGGCAAATGTAGCACTTTTTTCTTTCTATTAGCAATCAAACTTCAATATTATTTTTTTTTGCACTGATAAACCCGATTTGACAACCAAATGATTAATTTTGTCATGCTATTATGAAAAAGAAACATTTCGTTCTGATATTATTCTCACTCTGCATTTTTCCGGCCAAGAGTCAGAGCCTGCAGACTGCATTCGAATTCATGCGGTTGCCGTCATCGGCCCATGCCTCTTCATTGGGAGGCAACACCGTATCCGTTCCCGACGCCCACTCAGCTCTCTTCCTCTCTAATCCTGCTCTGATAACAGGCTACAGCTCACCTGTTGCGGGATTGAACGCAATGACCTGGTTCGCCAGTACGAAAGTAGCCGGAGCACAGTGGTGCAGTCCTCTCGACGGACGTTCCGGTTATGCCGTGAATGCCAGATACGTCAGTTACGGAGAAATGGCCCGCACTGCGGCCGACGGTACGGCTACAGGTTCGTTCAAGGCCAAGGATATGGCCGTCGGAATATCATACGCCTACAGGCTAACTGACAATCTGAGCGGTGGCGTGACAGGCAATTTTATCTGTTCACGCTACAGCTCTCTCACTTCCATTGCCGTAGGAGTGGACATTGGACTTCTGTATATCATTCCTGATGACGGAGTATCATTGGGGCTTTCAGTAACCAACCTTGGCGGGCAGATCAAAGCATTCGAGAATACGTTCCAGAAACTGCCGCTCAACCTCAGCGCCGGCATTACATGGAATCCCGCCCACGCTCCGTTGCGCTTTACACTCACACTCGACAGACTCACCGATTGGGACAGAGAGGACTTCCATTTTGCCGATGATGCCGATTCCCGGTTCGGAGAAATTCTACGAAGACATATCTCCTTCGGCACGGACATACTCCTCACCGACCGTTTCTATATTGCAGCAGGTTGCAACATTTGCCGCAGAGAGGAGATGTCGGAAAAAGGCAGCCGCGGACTCACCGGCATAAGCATGGGAGCCGGGTTGAACATGGAAAGGTTCTCATTCGACCTTTCTTACGGTAAGTATCAGGTATCGGAATCATCACTGTTATTGAATATTGCATTCAGATTATGAACAACCCATCAATAGAAATGAAAAAGATAATAATAGCCATTGACGGACATTCGTCATGCGGCAAAAGCACAATGGCGAAAACACTCGCAGCGAAAACCGGTTACACCTATATTGACACAGGTGCAATGTATCGTGCAGTCACCCTCTATGCACTGAGGCGCGGATTCATTGACGGAAACAATATCGATGAGGAATCGCTCAGACACGAGATTGACCAGATCCATATTTCATTCGGCAAAGATGCCGATGGAGTCCAATACACTATTCTGAACAATGAGAATGTAGAATCTGAAATACGTGGCATGGAGGTTTCATCCAAGGTGAGCCCGATATCAGCCATAGGATTCGTAAGAGAGGCCATGACTGCCGAACAAAGGCGCATGGGCAGTGAAGGTGCGGTGATCATGGACGGCAGGGACATAGGAACGACAGTATTTCCCGATGCAGCACTTAAGATATTCGTGACCGCATCCGACGAGGTAAGGGCACGCCGCCGTTATGATGAGATGGTGCAGAAAGGACAGAATCCCGATTATGAAGAGGTACTGAAAAATGTACGTGAAAGGGATTACATCGACTCCCATCGTGCCATATCGCCCTTAAGGAAAGCCGATGACGCAATCGTTCTCGACAACAGTTTCATGACAATCGAGGAACAGGACGAGTGGCTCATGGAACAATACATCAAAGCTGCTTCGGAAAGATGAGGATTGAGATTGACAATGACTCCGGTTTCTGTTTCGGTGTACTATCGGCGATCGGCAAGGCCGAAGAGGAACTCCAGAAAGGCGATGAACTTTTCTGTCTGGGTGATATCGTCCACAACGGCATCGAGTGCGACCGCCTGGAGAAACTGGGATTGAAAACAATCAACCATGACCAATACAACTCTCTTCACAACGCCCGTGTCCTTTTAAGAGCTCACGGCGAGCCCCCTTCCACCTATGACACAGCCCGCAGCAACGGAATAACCCTGATTGACGCTACATGTCCCGTTGTACTCAAACTACAGCAGCGCATCCACCGTCAATTCGAAAAGCTCGACACATCAACCCAACAGATAATCATTTTCGGCCAAAAAGGACATGCTGAAGTACTCGGACTGGTAGGACAGACTGATGGAAACGTGACAGTGATAGAATCAGCCGACGAAATTGACCTGATAGATTTCAGCAAGGATATCTTTCTCTATTCACAAACCACCAAGTCCCTCTCTAACTACAACCAGCTTGTAGAAAAGATAGCCGCCAGGATTCCCGAAGGACGTCAGTTCGTGCACAACAACACCGTTTGCGGACAGGTTTCACACCGGCGCGAGAACCTCCGCGAGTTTGCAAAGCGTCATGACGTGATACTGTTCGTGTCAGGCAGAAAAAGTTCAAACGGAAAAGTGTTGTTCAATGAATGTCTCAATGTAAACCCCCGTTCATATATGATTGAAGGCCGGGAGGATATTGATTCCAAATTGCTTGACGGGGCTGAATCTGTGGGTATTTGCGGAGCGACTTCAACCCCGAAATGGCTTATGGAGCAGTGTCGCGACTACCTGCTTGAGCATCTACGATAATTACCAATTACAAATACTTAATTACATTATGAGTCTGAAATACAACGAAATCGGCAAAACCGGAATTAAAGTGGCCCGTCTGGCCTTCGGCGCTTCATCATTAGGCGGTGTATTCCATGAGATCAATGAAAAAGAGGCTATCAAAGCTGTTTTTACTGCCGTTGACAACGGTCTGAACTTTATCGATGTATCGCCATATTACGGCCATTACAAGGCCGAAACAGTATTGGGCAAGGCACTCAAGGATATACCGCGTGACAAATACTACCTGTCCACCAAGGTGGGCCGATACGGAAAGGACGGCGTGAATACCTGGGACTACAGTGCCAAGCGTGCCACAGAGAGCGTCTATGAGAGCATGGAGCGTCTCAATATTGACCACATTGACATTATCAACGTACATGACATTGAGTTCCAGGCAGCACTGCCGGGCGGATTGCAGAAAGTGGTTGATGAGACACTTCCCGCACTCGTTGAACTCCGCGACAAAGGCATAGTCGGCCACGTAGGTATAACCGACCTCCAGCTTGAAAACCTCAAGTGGGTGGTTGACCACGCACCCGCAGGAACAGTCGAGAGCATCCTGAACTTCTGCCATTTCTGCCTGAACGATGACAAACTGAATGACTATTTAGGCTACTTTGAACAGAAAGGAATAGGCGTGATCAACGCCTCCCCGCTTGCTATGGGCCTGCTGTCAGAGCGCGGAGTTCCCGATTGGCACCCCGCACCCAAGCCTCTGGTACAAGCTTGCGCCAAGGCTGCGCAACACTGCAAGGCAAAGGGTACATCAATTGAAAAACTGGCAGTACAGTATTCATACAGCAACCCCCGCATTGCCACCACCCTGTTCAGTTCTGCCAACCCCAAGAATGTACTCAAGAACATTGAGGTAGTGCAGGAACCGCTTGACTGGGATCTGGTATTTGAGGTCCGCGAAATTATCGGCAACCAACAGAGAGTAACCTGGTGCAACTCATGATGAAGATCATAGACACCCACTCTCACCTTTGGCTGCGTCAGGACACCGTTGTGAACGGAATGCCCATACGCACGCTTGATAACGGCCGTTCACTCTTTATGGGTGAAGTGCGACAGATGGTGCCGCCGTTCATTATTGACGGCCGCAACACTGCCGAGGTATTCCTCTCCAACATGGACTACGCCCAAGTAACCGCAGCCGTAGTAGTGCAGGAGTTCATAGACGGCCTTCAGAATGACTACCTGGCCGATGTCCGGAGCCGCTACCCTGACCGTTTCATTGTATGCGGAATGGCCGATTACCGTCTGCCAGGTTGGCTTGCCCAGGCCAAAGACCTGATAGACCGGGGATTTCAAGGAATAGCCATTCCCGGACACAGGCTCCAGACTCCTGCAGGCCGCATAAGCCTCACCTGCCCTGAAATGATGGAGATGTTCCGCATCATGGAGCAGAAAGGAGTGTTCCTCTCAATAACCCTTGAAGATGGAGCCGTACAGGTACCTGAGATGGAAGAGGTAATACAGGAATGCCCCAACCTGAAGATTGCAGTAGGTCATTTCGGGATGGTTACCGTACCCGGTTGGATGGAGCAAATCCGGCTGGCCAGCCACAAGAACGTGATGATAGAATCGGGCGGCATAACCTGGCTCTTCAACTCAGAGTTCTACCCGTTCAAGGGAGCCGTAAAAGCTATACGTGAGGCAGCCGATGAGGTAGGTATGGACAAGCTGATGTGGGGATCGGACTACCCGCGCACCATCACAGCCATCACCTACCGTATGTCATACGATTTCATACTGAAATCATGTGAACTCACGGAGCAGGAAAAGGAACAGTTCCTTGGACTGAATGCCGTGAAGTTCTACAACATCAAAACAGAAATAGATTTACCTTACATTAAAAATATGTCAGAATGAGCCAGAACACCAAATCAAAAACCTTTACCGTTGCGCTGTCAATGGTAATCTGCCTGTTCTTCCTGTGGGCGATAAGCAATAACCTGCTGTCATCGGTCGTAAAGAAAATGATGACGCTCTTTGATATAGACCAGGCCAAAGCAGAGTTTGTGGAGACCTCTTACTGGTTTGCCTACTTCCTGTTCCCCATACCGATAGCCATGTTCATGAAGCGCTTCAGCTACAAGGCCGGAATCATACTGGGCTTGCTCATAGCTGCAGCGGGCGGACTGCTGTTCATGCCGGTAACACGTATGCACAGTTTCCCGCTCTACCTGTGTGCATTCTTTATCGTAGCCATTGGCATGTGTTTCCTGGAGACAGCCGCCAACCCATACGTAACAGAACTGGGTGACCCCGCTACAGCCCCGCGTCGCCTCAATCTGGCACAAGCCTTCAACGGTCTGGGTGCATTCATAGCAGCCATGTTCCTGAGCAAGATTATTCTGGGCACAGAGGCCACCAGCACCGTAGAACAGGAGATACACACCTTCCGCCTTACTTACGCAATCTTTGCCATAGTACTTATAGTCATTGCGGTAGTATTCATCTTTACCCACCTGCCGCGCATACAGGCAGAGGATTCCGATGAAGACAATAAAAAACTGATATCATTTAAGGTACTTAAGCGCAGTCATCTGCGTAATGGTGTCATCGCACAGTTCTTCTACAATGGTGGTCAGACTGCCGTGAACAGTCTGTTCCTGGTATATTGCATCAACTATGTAGGCATGACCAACAACCAGGCCACCACATTCTTTGGATTCTACATGCTGTTCTTCCTGCTGGGCCGATGGATAGGGACCACGCTTATGGTCAAGTTCCGCCCGGAAAATATGCTGGTATTCTACGGTGTAGCCAATGTGCTCCTCTGTATTTTTGTATGCATTGTAGGCGGAAAAGCAGCTGTATTCGCCATGATGGGTATATCATTTTTCATGTCAATCATGTACCCCACCCAGTTCTCACTTGCACTCACTGACCTCAAGGGTGACACCAAGAGCGGATCGGCATTCCTGGTAATGGCAATCGTGGGTAACTCCATTCTGCCCATACTGACTGCGTACGTACAGAAATCAATGGCCAACCCTAACATATCATACATAATTCCGCTCATTTGCTTTGCAGTTTGTGCGTGGTACGGGTGGCGTGGCCATAAAGTAATTGACTAACTTTGGCGTTGGCTTTAGCGTTGGCTTTTTAGCGGCCCTTTGGGCCGAGAGACACGCACCGCATGGCAGCCAAAGCAAGGCCAAAGCCAATGTAATAAAAAACTAACATGAGACAGATTAGAATTCCCGCACAGGGAGAGATGATAGTAGAGGAGGCACCAAAACCGATAGCCGGTGCGGGTGAGGTACTACTCAAGATAGGATATGTAGGTTTCTGTGGCTCGGACCTCAATACATTTTTGGGACGCAACCTTATGGCCAAGAATGCTGTTATTCCCGGTCATGAGATTGGCGCAACTATTGAGAGTACAGGCGCAGGAGTTCCGGATTTCCTTACTCCGGGATTAACCGTAACAGTCAATCCCTACACCAGCTGCGGACACTGCGCCGCGTGCCGTTCAGGCCATAGTAACGCCTGCGAGTTCAATGAGACACTGGGCGTACAGCGTGACGGAGCCATGCGTGAATACATAATCCTGCCCTGGCAAAAGGTTATTCCTGCACCAGGAATTCCCCTGCGTGACTGTGCCCTTATTGAACCCATGAGTGTGGGATTCCATGCAATATCACGCGCACAGGTTACTGATTCCGATACAGTACTGGTTTTCGGTTGCGGAATGATAGGCGTAGGTGCAATAGTCCGTGCATCTCTGCGCAGCGCCACTGTGATAGCAGTTGATCTGGACAATGACAAACTTGCGCTGGCCAAGCGTCTCGGAGCAGCCCACACCATCAATTCAAAGGAGCAGGACCTTCACAAAACCTTAACAGAGTTGACTGGAGGATTAGGTCCCACAGTAGTGATTGAGGCAGTAGGCAGTGTACCCACATATCAGGCAGCCATCGATGAGGTGGCATTCTCCGGCCGTGTAGTATGCATCGGTTACTCCAAGAATGACGTAACCTTCCACACGGGACTGTTTGTAAAAAAAGAGCTCAACATTCACGGTTCACGTAATGCCACACCATCGGACTTTGAGGCCGTTATACGCTATCTGCAACGCGGCACATGCCCCAAGGATGAACTCATATCGGCAGTGGTCAAACCCGAAAAAGCGCTGAATGCCATGCAACAATGGATAGATGCTCCCGGCAAAGTGTTCCGCATCCTCGTCAACTTCGGCTGAAGAAAAACTCGAATAAATTAGGAGTTTTAAGGATAAATGCTTTTATTTGCATCTTTTAGCGAGGTATTATATAAACAAAAACCATTCCGATTATGGATGAGGAAGAGAAAAAAGAAGAGATGATTGAGGAGGTGAAGCAAGAGCAGGAACCCGTTGAGGTCCAGGCTGAGGCTGCTTTGACAAGAGAGAACATCATTGCCCGCCTGCAGGAGATGGTGGGCGACATCACTATAGCAAAGCGTCCTGAACTGGAATCGCTCAAACAGGCGTTCTACAGGCTTCAAAGGGCAGCACAGGAGGAGCGCATCGCCGCATTCGTGTCCGCCGGTGGAACCGCTGAGGACTACAAGCCGGAACCGGATCCTGTGGAGGAGCAGTACCGCAAGCTCATGAATATCATCAAAGAGAAGAAAGCTGCAGCACAAGAAGCCCTTGAGGTCGTCAAAAAGGAAAATCTCCAGAAGAAGAGAGCCCTGCTGGACCGTTTCAAGGAACTGATTGAAAAAGCCAATACGGAAGGGGCACCTTACAGTGAATATAAAGCTATTGTTCAGGAGTGGAAAGAAATAAAGGAGATTCCTGCTGAAAATGCCGCCGAGTTATGGAAAACCTACCAGCAGTATAACGAGCAGTTCTATGATATCCAGAAACTCAACAATGAGTTCCGTGAATATGACTTCCGGAAGAACATGGAAGCCAAAACCGCAATATGCGAAGAGGCCGAAAGACTTGCAGAGGATCCGGACGTGGTATCAGCTTTCCGTAAGCTCCAGAAACTCCATCAGGATTTCCGTGAAACCGGCCCTGTCTCCCGGGATTGCAGGGAAGAGATATGGAACCGCTTCAAGGCTGCATCGACAACTATCAACCGCCGTCATCAGCAGCATTTCGAGGAGCTCAAGAAAAATGAGCAGGAGCACATGGACCAGAAAATTGTCATCTGCGAACTTCTGGAGGGAATAGAGTACGACAAGCTCACCACGTTCCAAAGCTGGAACTACAAGACTCAGGAGGTTCTGGCACTTCAGAAAAAATGGAAGGACATAGGGTTCGCCCCGATCCGTCATAACCAAAAGATATTCGAGCGTTATCGTGCTGCATGTGATGAATTCTTCCGCCGCAAGGGAGAGTTCTTCAAGGAAGCCAAAAACAGCATGGGTGACAATCTTGTCAAAAAGACTGCCCTGTGTGAAAAGGCCGAAGCTCTCAAGGATAGCACTGACTGGAAAGCCACCGGTGACATCATTGCCGAATTGCGTAAAGAATGGCGTGAAACAGGTCCTGTACAGAAGAAATACTCCACCCAGCTGTGGAAACGTTTCTCGGAAGCCTGTGACTATTTCTTCGAGCAGCGTGACAAGAATACCTCATCAAAGAAACGGGAGGAGACCGCCAATCTGGCTGCCAAAAAAGAGATTCTGACCAAGCTCAAGGCTTTTGATGCCGACAATCTTTCGGATGATGACGTCCAAGCCATTCAACAACTCATTGATGAGTGGAACGGAATAGGATTCGTACCCTTCAAGGCCAAGGACAAGATTACAGCCGAGTTCAAGGATGTGGTTGAGTCATTCGGCAGTGCGGTGAGTACCAGACGTGGCCGCCAGTCCCAGCGAGGAGGTGCAGTCCGTGATGCCGGCTCTCCGCGTGAAAAGCTTCAGCGTCAATATGAGCAGAAAAAGAGCGAGATACAGACTTACGAGAACAATCTGGGCTTCATGAACGCATCAAGCAAGTCCGGCAATGGTTTCGTCGATGCCATCAAGAGCAAGATTGAGACGCTCAAGCAAGAGGCCGACAGCCTGCTTGCCCAGATTAAAGCCTTGGACGCAGAAGAAGAATAATTACTAAATGATGATTGTAATCACCGCCATGTAGATGCCCATACCCAAAAGGTCGTTCGTAATCTGTACGAAAGGACCGGTGGCTATGGCGGGGTCAATGTTTATCTTCTCAAAAAGCAGCGGCAGCAAGGTACCCCACAGCGTTCCGATGAGAACCAATGCGAACATGCTGCCCGGGACAGCGTATGTCACCGGGTCGCTCCAGCCGAATGCCCATACATTGTAACTGAAGACCAGCAGTGACAGCACTATAGCATTCAACAGTGCCACAGCGCTCTCCTTGAATACTTGCTTCAGTATATTGGATGTGTTCAGTGAGCCGTTGGCCAGCCCCTGTACCACAAGAGCCGATGACTGGGTACCCACATTACCGCCCGTACCGCCAATAAGCGGAATAAAGAACAGAAGCGATGTGAATGCCGCAAATGATGATTCAAAATGCTCAAGCAGTTTGGAGTTCAGGATTCCGCCCAATATGCCGATGAGCAGCCAAGGTATTCGTGACCACATCTGGCGGAACACACTATCAGCCGTCTCAACGTCACCGGTAAGACCCGATGCCATCTGGTAGTCATGCTCCTGTTGTTCACGCAACTCATCGATCACATCATCGACCGTTATCTGACCCTGCAGGCGGCCTATGCTGTCTATTACCGGAACTGACACAAGGTTATACTTTTCAATCAGCTGTACCACATCATCAATTGGTGTATCGACCTTGGTGCTTATCACATCCTCATCCATCACGTACTTAACTTTCGATACCGACGGATTGGTAATCATCTTCTTGAGCGGGAATACGCCCTTCAGGCGTCCGTCATCATCCACCACATAGACATTGTAAATATCATCCAGATCCTCAGCCTGCTTGCGCATCTCCTGCAGACACTCGGGCATGGACATATTCTCATTCACCACCACCATCTCGGTGCCCATCAGACCACCGGCGGTATCCTCGTCATACTGCATCAGGTCAACAATATCGCTGGCCTGTTCTATATCGCCTATATGAGCAAGCACCTCCTCCTGCTTCTCCTCATCAAGATCCTGAATGATATCAACAGCATCATCAGTATCCATGTTGTCGATGAACTTGGTGGCAATAACCTCAGACGGGAGTTCATCCAGCAACCGCTTACGGTTGTCCTCATCCATCTCAACCAGCACATCGGCTGCCGTCTCGTTGTCCAGCTGACGATATACCAACCGGGCATCATCCACATCAAGTGTATCACACAACTCGGCTATATCAGCTGGGTGCATATCTTCAAGGATAGCTTTCAACTTGTCGGCTTCCTTGTTCTCTATCACTTCAAGAATGTTATCCAGAAATTCCTTATCCATAATTCTCTGAATATTGCGGCCCTGAAGCTGGGCCAGGTGATTTTTTAGGTTTTTCTATCTCAACGGCTTTCAGCCCCTGGAGGCCTCCACCATAAGCGTCAGTATTATGAAATCTTCAACTGACAACTGTTCGGGACGTTTGTCCAGATAGGGGCAATCCGCCGGTAGAGGGGAGTCTTTCTCATAAACCTGCCTGAGAGAGTTTCGCAACATCTTGCGACGCATTCCGAACGTTGATTTCACAATCTTGCGGAAAAGCGCCTCATTGCACTCCAGTGAGCGGCGGTTGTTACGCTGCAGGCGTATCACACCGCTCTTGACCTTAGGAGGCGGGTCAAATACGTTTTCATTAACGGTAAACAGATATTCGGTATCATACCACAACTGGATGAAAACGCTCAGTATGCCGTAGTCCTTGTTCCCGGGACCGGAGCAGATGCGCTGCGCCACCTCACGCTGCAACATTCCCGTACAGCATGGTATGAGCTCCTTGTAATCCAGCATCTTGAAGAATATCTGGCTGGATATGTTATATGGATAGTTGCCGGTAAGCACAAACTGGCGGCCGGCAAAAAGATCTTTAAGGTCCAGCTGAAGGAAATCACCCTCAATGACATTCACATCCGGGTAGTTCTCATGCAGGAAGACAACCGATTCGGTGTCTATCTCCACCACCTTGAGCTCACGGTTTTTATCTTTCAGGAATTGTGTAAGAACCCCTGTACCGGGTCCTATTTCAAGAATCGGAAGGTCGGCGCGTACATCAACAGTGCCGGCTATCGCCTGAGCGATACCCATATCCCTCAGGAAGTGTTGGCCTAATGCCTTTTTCGGTCTTACTGTCCGCATCAACGTCGTCCATATAGAGTCTTTTGGGTTATCGAATGGCAAAAAAACAGTATATTTGCCGATTGAATGCTGACCTCCCGCCCGCATTCGTACTGCAAAGGTAGGCAATTCATCCAAAAGATGAACCGTTGATAATGAAAAAGATTACATCAACAACACTTAAAATACTCATACCGCTGCTCATAGGGGCAGTGATACTCATTTTTACTTACAGGGACTATGACTTCAGCCAGTTCTGGGCCGACATGAGGCGCATCGACTGGCGTTGGCTTGCTGCCGCCCTTGCATTCAGTGCTTTCGGGCCACTGTTCCGCGGCCTGCGCTGGAACCTTCTGTTGGAGCCCATAGGCTATGACGTACCTAAAAAAGATACCGTACTCACAGTGTTTACCGGCTATGCCGCCAACATAATCATACCCCGCGTGGGCGAGGTAAGCCGATGCGCCATCCTGGAGCGTAACGCCCATGTACCTTTCAGCAAAGGTCTGGGTACGCTGGTGGCAGAGCGCGTGGTTGATGCCGTGCTCCTGGGACTGATAGTGTTGGCCGGCATACTCACACAGCTGGGACAGTTCAAGCTGCTGCTTGCACCCACCGATGCCGACCTCACGGCACCCGCCGCGCAAACCGTCCCTCTGCTGCACAACCCCAGGTTCTGGTATTGGACCATAGGGACAATCATAGTGATAGCCCTGTGCTGGTGGCTCTGTGTAAGGTTCCACCTTTGGGATAAGGTAAAAGGCTTTATACACGGCTTCTGGGAGGGATTCCTGTCACTCAGGAAGATAAAGCGCCTGCCTCTGTTCCTCACATATTCAGTGAGCATCTGGATATGCTACTACCTGGAGCTTTACTTAGCGTTCTACTGCCTGCCTTCAACCGCCGCAGTAGGCCCTGTGGCAGGTCTGGCCTGTTTTGCAGCAAGCAGCGTAGCCGTGCTGGTACCCACCCCCAACGGCGCAGGCCCTTGGCATTATGCCATAGTAAAAATGCTTGGCATATACGGTGCTCCTGAAGCCGATGCACAGCCTTTGGCATTTGTACTGCATTTCTGCCAGACCATGATATATCTGCTCTGTGGATTAATCGCTTGGATAGCGCTTAAGCTTATCCATCATAATGACCCCATACGCTCTAAAATACAACTCTGATTATGGAACATCCCGAAAACAGCGATGAATACAAAGGACTGACCGTGAACAGCGGAGTGATAAGCCCAGGTTCAATCAATCCCTATTTCAAGAATAATCACGCACATCGCCCCACTCTCTCGGTTCAGGATTATGTGGATGGAATAATCAAAGGCAACGTGACGGTTCTAAGCCAAGCTGTAACACTGGTGGAGAGTCTAAAGCCGGAACACCAGGCTATAGCACAGGAGGTGATTGAAAAGTGCCTTCCATACTCAGGCAACTCCGTACGCATAGGAATAAGCGGTGTTCCCGGAGCCGGCAAGAGCACCAGCATCGATGCATTCGGCCTGCATATTCTCAAGGACGGAGGCAAACTGGCGGTACTCGCCATTGACCCCAGCTCAGAGCGCACAAAAGGCAGCATACTAGGTGACAAGACCCGAATGGAACGCCTGGCCGTACACCCCAAGGCATTCATACGCCCCAGCCCGTCGGCCGGATCGCTGGGCGGCGTGGCCCGCAAGACCCGTGAGACCATAGTGCTTTGTGAAGCTGCCGGATATGACAAAATCTTTGTTGAGACCGTAGGCGTAGGCCAGAGTGAGACCGCCGTCCACTCTATGGTTGATTTCTTCCTGCTCATACAGCTGGCCGGTACCGGCGATGAACTGCAAGGTATCAAACGCGGCATCATGGAGATGGCCGACGGCATAATCATCAACAAAGCCGATGGTGACAACGCCCCCAAAGCCGAACTGGCCGCCACCCAGTTCCGTAATGCGCTGCATCTGTTCCCGCCATCGGAGAGCGGCTGGACACCCAAGGTCCTAACCTACTCCGGATTCTACGAATACCGTATCAAGGAGGTGTGGGATATGGTTTGGGAGTACATAGACTTTGTCAAACAGAACGGCTATTTCCAGTTCCGTCGCAACGAGCAGGCCAAGTACTGGATGTATGAGACCATAAATGAGACACTCAAGAACGGCTTCTACCACAATCCTGAGATAGCCGCCATGCTGGCTCAGGCTGAGCGTCAGGTACTGGGAGGAGAGCAGACATCATTCTCGGCCGCCCAGAAACTCATTGATTTCTATTACTCAAACCTGAAATAACATTACGGTTTTTCTATTTCCTCTTAAGGGAAAATTTTTCTCCCCTTAAGGACACTGCATGAGGCTGACCTATCAAAAACATCTGTTTTGGTTCAGCACCGCTTGGCTGAGGCATATAATAGGCTGCTCAATCTCTTCAATTCTTCCGATAGTTTCAGCATTAAAGTATAGGTAGTATACACCTTTGGAATTCCTCGCTTTTTCCATATACTTGCCATACTGATTACGCATTGCCACAAAAGAAAAAAGAATGACACAAAAGGAAACCCTAATGTGTCATTCTTTTGCTGGGCTACCCGGACTCGAACCAGGAAAGGCAGGACCAGAATCTGCAGTGTTACCATTACACCATAGCCCAGTATTGCTCAAAAGCGGTGCAAATATACGGCTTTTTTCCGGTTTCCAAATTATTTGGCATCTTTTTTGCTTTGATAAATGAAGATTCCTGATATGGTTGAACTTTTTCATTATTTTTGCAGATTAACAACCACACATTACAATAAATGGCGAAAAAGAAAAGAGAAAGCATTCTGAACAGCATCGTCGAGGGCATCCAGGAAAAAAAGGGCGAAAAAATATCGATAGTTGACCTCACAGGTATTGAGGACACGGTATGCAGATATTTTGTGATTTGTGAAGGCGGTACTCCTAATCAGGCAATGGCCATGTATGATTCCATACGCGAAACTGTCAGGGTTAAAGAGAACCGTAAGCCTGATTTTACCGAAGGTACAAAGTTTGCACACTGGATAGCTATGGACTATGGCGACGTGATGGTTCATATTTTCGTCCCGGAACTCAGGAAGTTCTATGATCTGGAACACCTTTGGGCCGATGCCTCACTGGAAGAGATTCCTGACATTCTCTGATTCTCCCCGCTGACACCTTGACATGTTTTTACCATAACGACTGAAATATGGCTGACAACAAAAACAATAAACCACAAAAAGGATTGAAGATGCAATCCTTATTGTATGTGTTACTGTTCATAGGATTCGGTTACATTCTTTTGAGTAAGGACAACAGCACCACTCTCACCGGCAAAGCCACCTACACCGACTTCAAGAACTATATGGAGCACGGATATGTGAGCAAACTGGTGGTTTATCCCAATCTGGGAACAATGGACATGTACATCAAACCGGACTCTGCCAAATATGTGTTTCCCGAATCTTCGAATCCCCAACCGTTCTCCAAACCGATGCTTAACGTGGGAGTGGGTTCATTGGACAATCTGCAGGAATTCATTGATTTGTCACAGGAAGCCGGCACATTCAACGGTGACGTGGAATATGAAAAGAAATCCCATACTGTGACCGACGTCCTGATAAGCGTATTACCGTTCCTGCTTCTGATTGTTTTCTGGGTGATTCTGGCACGTCGAATAAACAACGGAGCTGGAGGACCCGGCGGAGGAGGTGTTTTCAGCGTGGGTAAATCAAAAGCCAAGGTTTATGAGAAAGGCGGTGCTGACCGCGTCACTTTCAAAGATGTGGCAGGTCAGGCCGAAGCTAAGACGGAAGTGGAAGAGATTGTGGAATTCCTCAAGAATCCCAAGAAATACACGGACCTGGGTGGTAAAATTCCAAAGGGAGCACTTCTTGTGGGCCCTCCCGGAACAGGAAAAACGCTTTTGGCCAAGGCTGTGGCCGGTGAAGCCGATGTTCCTTTCTTCTCCCTTTCAGGTTCCGATTTTGTGGAGATGTTCGTAGGTGTAGGTGCATCAAGAGTAAGGGACCTGTTCCGTCAGGCAAAAGAGAAAGCACCCTGCATCATATTCATAGATGAAATTGACGCAGTGGGACGCGCTCGCGGAAAGAACCCTGCAATGGGTGGCAATGACGAACGCGAGAACACACTTAACCAGCTGCTTACCGAGATGGACGGTTTCGGTACGAACAGCGGTGTGATAATACTTGCAGCCACAAACCGTGTGGATATTCTTGACAAGGCTCTGCTGCGTGCGGGACGATTCGACAGGCAGATACATCTGGATCTTCCGGACTTGAACGAGCGTAAGGCTGTATTCGGGGTGCATCTCCGCAACATAAAACTGAGCAAGGATGTCGATGTGGATCTGCTTGCCCGCCAGACTCCCGGATTTTCGGGTGCCGATATAGCCAACGTATGCAATGAAGCAGCTCTGATTGCAGCACGTCATAACAAGAAGAAGGTGGAGAAAGATGATTTCCTTGCAGCTGTTGACCGTATAATAGGCGGACTTGAAAAGAAGACCAAGGTCCTGACAGCCGAAGAAAAACGTACTATTGCCCTTCATGAGGCCGGACATGCCACCTTATCATGGTTCTTGGAGTTCGCGAATCCTCTCATCAAAGTGACCATTGTACCACGCGGACGTGCACTGGGTGCTGCCTGGTATCTGCCGGAGGAACGTCAGATTACCACTAAGGAACAGATGCTTGACGAAATGTGCGCCACACTTGGCGGGCGTGCTGCCGAGGAACTGTTCACCGGACATATATCTACCGGAGCAATGAATGACCTGGAGCGTGTGACCAAGCAGGCATACGGCATGATAGCATACGCCGGCATGAGTGACAAGTTGGCCAACCTCTGCTACTACAGCAGCACCGATGAATATGCTTTCCAGAAGCCCTACTCCGACAAGACTGCCGAACTGATTGACGAGGAGGTCAAGGCTCTTATAAACGAGCAGTACGAGCGCGGAAAGAAAATCCTGCTTGAACATCAAGAGGGACACCACCAGCTGGCGCAAATGCTTATTGAACGTGAGGTCATCATGGCTGAGGACGTAGAGAAGATTTTCGGCAAACGTCCATGGACTTCCCGCAGCGATGAGATTTTGGACATTCAGGACAATGACAGTGACATCAGCACAAGTAATGACAAAGTTGAATTATAAAAAATAGAGCAGTGAATTTTCTGAAAAGGACTGTAACGGCTGTCTTTTTTGCAGCCGTGATGCTCTTCTGCATCATTAAAGGCGGGATATGGTTCATAGGACTGGGAGCTCTGATCACATTGTTGACCACAGTTGAGTTTACAGGACTCGTCAACCGTTACAAAGGGGCTCATGTAAGCCGTCTCTGGTCGGCAGTCAGTGCGCTTCTGCTTTATGCCGCCATAGCATTTACAGCACAAGGCTCAGGAACCATTCTGCACTTCCTGCCGTTCATACTGTCACTTATCGTCATCACTGTAAGACAACTCTACATCAAGCAACCCAATCCGTCAACAGACATAGCCTTGACATTGATGCCGCTTATGTATATAGCGCTTCCTTTCTCTCTGCTGCCGGTTCTGGGATACTGCTTTTCGGCCGAACCGGGCCAATACTCATTCGTCATTCCGCTCTCCTTATTCATTTTCCTTTGGAGCAATGACGTGGGGGCATACTGTACGGGATGTACGATAGGCCGTCACAAACTTTTTGAGAGAATATCGCCCAAGAAAACATGGGAAGGTTCAGCTGGAGGAGCCGTGCTTACTGTTCTGGCCGCCTGGTTGCTTCACAGGTTCCTGCCCGACATGTACAGTTTCATGCCTGTCTGGGTGTGGATCGGTATGGCTGCTGTGACTGTTCTGTTCGGCACTTGGGGAGACCTGTTCGAATCACTGCTGAAAAGAGAAATGGGAATCAAGGATTCCGGCAGGATACTTCCGGGACATGGAGGAATGCTGGACCGTTTTGACAGTGCCCTGTTGGCCATACCCGCCACAGCGATATGGCTGTCAATCGCTATGACTGTTCTCTAACAATCCCGCCATCTGCTCTGCAGCATGTTCCGGAGCACCGGCAGGACCCAATAATTCCTTCATTCCGGAATAGCCCTCAATCTGGGCACGTCTCTCCGATGTATCGGACAGCAAGGGATATAAACTGTCTCTTACATTTTTCAGACTGAAACTGTCGGCAACGAGTTCAGGTACCACCTCGCGCCCTGAAATAAGGTTTACGAGGGAAACGAATTCCGTCTTAAGTACCATACGTCGCAGCAGTCCTGCCATATGCTTCAAAGGCATCCCGTAACACACCACTTGCGGGACACCGAACAAGGCGGTTTCAAGGGTAGCGGTTCCCGATGTCACAAGAGCGGCATATGCGGCATGCAGAACACCGTAAGTATCGCCATAGACACACTCCACATCATATCCTCTTGTCAGTTCTTCATAAAAGTCCGAAGGAATTGACGGTGCGCAGGCAAGTACCGGACGGATATTTTCCAACCCTTCCACCGCCTTGAGCATAACCGGCAAATTACGCTTTATCTCCTGTCGCCGGCTGCCTGCCAGCAGAGCGACAACCTTCCGGCTTTCCCCTTTGAACAGATGCGGTTCAGCGTGCGTATCCAGATATTCACTCACCTCATCGACAGTGGGATTGCCGACATATCTTACAGAATAGCCCAGTCTTCCGTAATAAGCCGTTTCGAAAGGCAATATGCAGAACATCTCATCCACGTCACGACGGATATTACGTATCCTGTAACTCTTCCAAGCCCATATCTTTGGTGAGATGTAGTACCATACCGGAATATTAAGTTCTTTGTGGACTTTCCTTGCAAGCGAGAGGTTGAAACCCGGATAATCCACCAGAATAACTGCATCGGGGTTCCATTCCGAAAGGTCACGGAAACAGAGTCGTCCACCTCTCAATATCGTACCGAGATGAGTGAGAACCGGCCACACGCCCATATATGCTGTTTCGCGGTAATGCTTTACCAGTGTGCCTCCCGCAGCCTGCATCAGATCCCCCCCCAAGCAACGGAAGGAAGCTTCAGAGTCTCTGCGACTTATGGATTTCATCAGATTGGAAGCATGCAGGTCACCCGATGCCTCCCCTGCCACAATGTAGTATTTCATAAACTGATTCTTGCAATGTCAAAAATAATATATTTTTCCCGAATGCCGTTTTTTTCCATTACCTTTACGCTTTAAAAATAATCTTATGGGAAAAATCATAGCTTTGGCCAACCAGAAAGGCGGTGTAGGCAAGACTACAACCACCATAAACCTGGCTGCATCACTCGCTACTTTCGAAAAGAAGGTATTGGTTGTGGATGCTGATCCGCAGGCTAACGCCTCGTCAGGTCTCGGCATCGACATCACAAACCTTGAGTGTACCGTTTATGAATGCCTGGTCAGCGGAAGAAACCCCAAGGAGGCTGTACATAAAGCCTGCATTGAAGGACTCTATATAATGCCTTCACACATTGACCTTGTAGGTGCCGAGCTGGAACTCATGAACATGGAAGGTCGTGAGACAGTGATGAAGAATATGCTTTCCTCCATTAAGGATGACTATGACTTCATCCTTATTGACTGCTCTCCCTCGCTTGGGCTCATTACAGTCAATTCCCTGACCGCGGCGGACTCCATAATCATTCCGGTACAATGTGAATACTTCGCATTGGAAGGAATAAGCAAATTGCTCAATACCATCAAGATTATCAAGACCAAACTGAATCCCTCATTGGATATAGAGGGTTTCCTTCTCACAATGTATGACTCCCGTCTGCGCTTAAGCAACCAGATTATCGAAGAGGTGAGGAAACATTTCCAGGAGCTCGTATTCGAAACGGTGATAGCGAGAAACGTAAAGTTGAGCGAAGCCCCAAGTTACGGACTGCCTGCAGTAATGTATGATGCCGAATCACGAGGTTCAAAGAACTATCTTGCCTTGGCGCAGGAAATATTGAAAAAGAACGGATACAAATGAAAACTACCAGAAAATCAGCATTAGGACGCGGTCTTGACGCTCTCATTTCGACAGAGTTCGTCAGGACATCAGGTTCATCATCATTAAGTGAGATTCCTATTGACCAGATTCATGCCAACCCCGGCCAACCCAGAAAGGAGTTTGACGAAGAGAGTCTCGCTGAACTTTCGGATTCCATCCGTGAAATAGGCATCATACAACCTATCACGCTCCGCAAGAAATCAGAGAACGATTATCAGATCATAGCCGGAGAGAGACGTTTCCGTGCAGCGAAACTGGCAGGACTGCAATCCATACCCGCCTACATCCGTACCGCCGATGACGAGAATGTCCTGGAAATGGCTCTCATCGAGAATATCCAACGGGAGGACCTGAACTCCATGGAAGTGGCGCTTGCATGCCAGCACCTTCTGGAGGTTTACAACATGACTCAGGAACAGCTTAGCAGCAGGATAGGAAAGAAAAGGGCCACAATAGCGAATTACATCAGGTTGCTCAAACTACCCGCCGAGATACAGGTTGCTCTCAAGGACAGGGAGATAGATATGGGACACGCCCGCGCCCTGCTGGCAATCGACGACCCCATAAAGCAACTCCGGCTTTTCCATGAACTCAAGCAATACGGCTACTCCGTCAGGATGGTTGAGGAAAAAGCCCGGCAGCTAAATGAAGGCCGCAAGAAAACCAAGGAAAGCAACAGGAAGATGGAAGAAAGATTCGCACCTGTGGGAAAGAGCCTTTCATCTTATCTTGGATTAAATGTAAAGTTCAAATGCAACCAGAACGGCAAGGGAAGTATCAATATTCCTTTCAAAAATGAAACTGAACTGACAAAAGTTCTGGAATTGCTTGACAAAATCGGCAAATGACCAGGTTCCTTCCATACAAGCTGTTTCTCTTTCTTCTGCTGCCTTTGATGCTGGTAAAACTGCCGGCACATTCACAGGAGGTTGCCGGTGATGTCATTCTTAAAAAAGACACGTTACGTGACTCACGCATAGACAGTCTGTACAGGTCACTCAATGACTCCGCACTATGGCAACAGGAGCTTGAATTCGTGAGAAACCTGACTTTTGATCTGCCGTCCGACTCCGCAATGTTCATTGAAGATGCCGCTTCAACAGGCAGGGACAGACTCACATGGAGGGAAAAGGACAGCATACGTGTATCGATGTACCAACGTTCCACTCCGGAATGGGAACCCAGCCCCAGAAAAGCCGTATGGATGTCTTTACTCGTTCCGGGAGGAGGACAGATATATAACCATAAGTACTGGAAGCTGCCAATTGTTTACGGAGGATTCATGGGATGCGTTTATGCGCTCACTTGGAATCAGTCCACGTACAAGGACTACCAGACCGCATACGTGGATATCATGGACAATGACCCCACGACCAAGAGCTACGAGGATTTCCTTCCTCCCCATTATGAGATTGACAACTATACTATGGACTGGCTCAAGGACGTGTTCAAAAAACGCAAGGACAAATACCGCAGGTATCGTGATCTCAGCATTTTCGCTTTTGCCGGCATGTATATAATATCGGCCATTGATGCCTATGTCGATGCGGAACTCTCACATTTCGACATCTCCAGTGACCTGAGCCTGCGTGTAGAACCCGGCATTTTTATTGACCACCGAGGAACCGCATCATCCGGATTCTCATTAGCACTCTGTTTCTGATGTTCTGTACTACCATATTATTCGCCTTGACTTTGAGTGCAACGCCCCAGGTGATACCCGACACGGTTCCTCAGGACACTCTCTATTCAGACTTGCCTGAAAGCATGAGCTACGATGTGGACAGCCTTATGGAACTATGGTTTGCCAAGCAGTACATGACCTATGACTCCGACTGTATAGACGGTTCGGTCAATCCGGGATTCAGCGACTCAGTCTATGCTGCCCGTCTGAGCAACCTGCCTACCATAGTGGAGATGCCATACAACAGCATCGTACGCAGTTCCATTGATGCATATATGGTCCGTAACCGTAAAACAGTATCATTCGCTCTCGGCATGCTGCCCATGTATGAGGAAATATTCGTCAATGCACTTATCCGCTATAACATTCCAATTGAGCTCAAGTACCTGCCTATAGTTGAATCGGCTCTCAAGCCACGTGCATATTCCCGCGCAGGAGCTGCAGGGATGTGGCAGTTCATTTACAGCACCGGTCGTAATTACGGTCTTTACGTGAACAGTCTGGTCGATGACAGGTATGACATTATCAAAGAGACCGATGCTGCAGCCAGGCATCTCAGAGACCTGTTTGACACATTCGGCGACTGGTCTCTGGCTATCTCGGCCTACAACTGCGGGCCCGGCAATGTGACCAAGGCCATAACACGTTCAGGCGGAAAGACCGGATTCTGGGATATCTATCCTTATCTGCCCCGGGAGACCAGAGGTTACCTGCCGGCATTCATAGCGGTCAATTATGCCATGAACTATTACAAGGAACACGGTATTTGCCCCATGGAATCAGTCCGTCCCCAACAAACCGACACGCTGCTCATTGGCCGCAACCTGCATTTCAACCAGATAACACATTTCTGTGACATAAGCACTGATGAGCTTAAGGCTCTTAACCCTCAATATCTGACCGATGTAATACCGGGAGCTTATCGGACCTGCGTGCTCACCCTTCCGCAACAGTTCATCCGACCTATTCTTGAAGCCGGCGATTCCCTTTACGAATACGACAAGGAGAATCTGTTCCCCAAGGCCAAATTAGCCTATATCGACGATGACATGACCAACCGTATCACCTATATAACCCACAAGATCAAATCAGGGGAAACGCTTGGAGGAATAGCAATCAAATATCACACTACAGTCAAGAACATCAAGAACTGGAACAATCTTAAGAGTGACAATATCAGGGCCGGCAAGACACTGAGAATTTATAACAGATAATTTGTGTGCAAGATGAGTGATGACAGTTTATTTTCACCGGACGAGGAGAAACAGATTGACGAGGCATTCCGGCATCTGATAGATTCTTATCTTCAGACCAAGCACAGGAAGAAGGTTGAAATAATCACAAATGCTTTCATGTTTGCACGTCAGGCTCACAAAGGTGTGCGCCGTCACTCCGGAGAGCCATACATCATGCACCCGCTCGCTGTCGCTCAGATTGTATGCAGCGAAATAGGACTTGGCTCTACGTCCATCTGTTCGGCTCTTCTGCACGATGTAGTGGAGGACACTGATTACACCACCGATGACATAAAGAATGTTTTCGGCCCCAAGATTGCCCAAATCGTTGACGGACTGACCAAGATTGCCGGCGGAATATTCGGAGAGAAAGCATCGGCACAGGCAGAGAACTTCAAGAAACTGCTGTTGACTATGTCCGATGACATACGCGTCATACTGATTAAAATAGCCGACCGTCTTCACAACATGCGTACTTTAGACAGCATGCTGCCCAGAAAGCAATACAAGATTGCCGGCGAAACGCTATATCTGTATGCACCTTTGGCATATCGTCTCGGACTCAACAAAATAAAGACAGAACTTGAGGACCTGAGTTTCAAATACGAGCATCCTGAAGAATATAAAGAGATACAGGGCAAGCTGTCAGTACTGCGCGGAGAGCTGGACATCATTTATGATGAGTTTACCAAACCCATCATAACCAAGTTAGACAGTCTCGGCCTCAACTACAATATCACCGGACGTATCAAAACCCCCTATTCCATCTGGAAAAAAATGAACAAGAACTCACTCACCTTTGAAGAGGTGTTTGATATTCTTGCTGTAAGGATAGTATTTGAGCCCAAGACCCCTGAACAGGAACAGAGCGAATGCTTTGACATTTATCTGGCTCTCACCAAGATATACAAATCACATCCTGACCGCTTCCGCGACTGGGTGACACATCCCAAAGCCAACGGATACCAGGCTCTTCATGTTACTCTCATGAGCAATTCCGGACAATGGGTTGAAGTCCAGATCCGCAGTACACGCATGGACGACATAGCCGAGCAAGGCATCGCAGCACACTGGAAATATAAGGACGGGACAACCTATGAAGAGGATGAGACAGAATTAGACCATTGGCTTGAGACCATCAAGGAGATTCTTGAAGATCCGCAACCGGACTCAATGGATTTCCTTGACACCATCAAGCTCAACCTCTATTCCTCGGAAATCTTCATCTTCACTCCTAAAGGGGAACTGAGGACTATGCCTCAGGGAAGCACCGTACTCGACTTCGCTTTCACCATACATACCTTTATGGGAACACATTGTATAGGTGCTAAAGTAAACCATAAACTTGAAGCGGTGAACTATGAACTCCAGAGCGGCGACCAGGTGGAAATACTGACATCCAAGAATCAGAAGATAGTTCCCGAATGGCTGGATTTCGTCACGACAGCCAAGGCCCGGGGCAAGATCAAACAGTTGCTGCGCAAGGAGGAACGGTCCAACCAGAAATTCGGTGAAGCCATTTTCCATGAGTTCCTCGAAAAAGAAGAACTTGAATCCGATTCGGATAAGATAGAACGTATCTGCGCCCTCCACGGTCTTACCAACAGAGAGAGCTTCATGATTGCACTTGGACAGAAAAAAATCATTCTGGGTGATGCAGAACGCAATATTCTCAAAGGCGAAAATGGCAGCAGCTGGTACAAGCGCTTCTGGTCATCTTTCTCATCCAAGGACAAGAATAATGCGGAGAATACCGAAAAGACATCCACTTCAAATAACGGAATTGATGTAAGAAAGACACTTATAATAAATGACCTGGACTCCCATAAATACACATTCGCTTCATGCTGCCATCCTGTACCCGGCGATTCTGTCATCGGTTTTGCCGATGAAACGGGCCACATAACCATTCACAAGCGTAAGTGCGAGATTGCCAACAAGATGAAAGTCAGCAAAGGTAACAGCATCCTGACTGTGGAATGGAACATAGAGAACAGCCTGTTCCCCGCCACCATTTATATGAAAGGTATTGACAGCATCGGAATGCTGGCCAAGGTGACGGAAGTCATTTCCAGAAAGATGAATGTGAACATGAACAAACTGGTCATTGAGTCAAAGGAAGGGCTGTTTGAAGGCACTATCAGCGTTATGGTCCACAGCCTCAGCGACCTTGAGAACATTCAGAAGGGACTCAAGAAAATACCTCACATCACAACGGTTGTCCGCAAGGAGGAATAGAATCCAGCTCCTTGTAGATAGACATGAGTTTTTCCCTGATTGATTTCAGACGGGAAACTATTTCGTGTACGTCCTTGGTTCCGGCAGGATTCTTTTTCATGCGGTCTCTGGCACCCTTGATTGTAAGTGCTTTCTCCTTTACCAGATGGTTCACGAGCTTTACCTGCTCAATGTCGGCCTCTGTATATTGACGTTTGCCGCCTTTTGTTTTCTTGGGGGAAATCTCCTTGAACTCCTTCTCCCAATAACGGAGAGTACTTTCCGGAATGCCGAGCTGTTCCGATACCTCACCTATGGAGTAATACTTCTTCAATATCTTGTCTTTCTTCAGTGCCATAATCCTCAGTCAAAAACTCTTCCGTGATTTTCAGCCAATGTTATCATCTCTTCATACTGGTCGGCATCCAGGTCCATGAAATAGTAGTTTACCGGATTCACATTGTTACCTGAAACCATTACTTCATAATGCAGATGCGGACCTGTACTCTTTCCTGTATTGCCCACAGCACCTATCTCCTCTCCTCTTATAACCTTTTGCCCCTTCCTGACAAGCATTCTGCTCAGATGCGCATATCTCGTCACATAGCCGTAACCGTGGTCTATCACAATCATGTTTCCGTAGCCGGACTGCCACGAAGCGAAAGTCACTACTCCGTTGCCGGTTGCATAGACCGGTGTGCCCGTATCACATGCAAAGTCCATACCCTTGTGGAAAGTAGTCACATGATATATTGGGTCCGAACGGTATCCATATCCTGAGGCTGTCCTTTTAAGATCCTTGTTGGATACCGGTTGGATTGCCGGAATACAAGCCAGTTTAGCGTCCTGTTCACGGGATAATTCAGCCACTTCATTGAAGGAACGGGATTGCAGATATAATTTTTTCTCCAGAAGATCAATTTTCTGTGATGTGCTGATTACCAACTCCGAAAGGGGCATATCGGACAGTTCGGAATATCTGTTGGTTCCGTAGTAGCCGGTCTGTCTTGCAGCATCAGGCACAGGATCGGCTTCCAAAAGAACCCTGTAAAGATTGTCATCACGTTCCTCTATGTCGCTGAGGACAAGAAGGGCATCGTCCACCTTGCGTGAAAGCAATCTGTACTGCGACTGTAATTTGTAATTCTGTTCAGTAAGGTTACCTATTGTAGGTGTATCTATCAGGAACCAGTATAGCAGAAAGAAAAGTCCACCTAAAAGGGCTGCAAACAACACTCTTCCGAAAAAATGGAAGAACCTTTGCCTGAGAGTAGGAAAAATTCTCTTATAGACTCTTGCTGAGGCATCGTACTGGTAATATACTTTTCTCATCAGTTGCCTGTTCCGTATAAAATCCGGCCCCATATCGGGGACTCCGGAATGCAAAAGTAGTAAAAAAACAGCTATCTTTGCAACTCCGTAATAAAGATAAACTTTATACGGTATAGACATAAATGACAAAGACAATACTGAACAATATGATGACAGCTAAGGAAATACGTGATTCCTTCAAGAGTTTCTTTGAGAGTAAAGAGCACCTGATTGTGCCCTCAGCACCTATGGTAGTCAAGGATGACCCCACACTTATGTTCACCAATGCCGGCATGAACCAGTTCAAGGATATCATACTGGGAAACCGCGCACCCAAGAGCCGTCGTGTGGCCGACTCACAGAAGTGCCTGCGTGTAAGCGGCAAGCACAATGACCTGGAGGAGGTGGGACACGATACCTACCACCACACCATGTTCGAGATGCTGGGTAACTGGTCTTTCGGTGATTACTTCAAGAAAGAGGCTATCAGCTGGGCATGGGAGTATCTGGTAGATGTACTCAAGCTGGATCCCAGGAACCTCTACGCCACCGTATTTGAGGGTAGCCCCGAGGAGGGTCTGGAGCGCGACAATGAGGCCGCTGCCATCTGGGAGCAGTTCCTTCCCAAGGACCATATCCTGAACGGCAACAAGCATGACAACTTCTGGGAGATGGGCGATACAGGCCCCTGCGGTCCGTGCAGCGAGATCCATATGGATTCACGATCCGAGGCCGAGAAGGCAGCCGTACCGGGCCGCGACCTTGTAAACAAGGATCACCCGCAGGTTATTGAGATTTGGAACCTGGTATTCATGCAGTTCAACCGCAAGGCCGACCACTCACTGGAGCCCCTGCCCGCCAAGGTTATCGACACCGGTATGGGTTTTGAGCGTCTGGTACGCACCCTACAGGGCAAGCAGTCCAACTATGACACTGACGTATTCCAGCCCATTATCAAGGAGATAGGTGCACTTACCGGCAAGCAGTACGGCAAGGATGAGAAAGTTGACATAGCAATGCGCGTTGTGGCCGACCACATCCGCACCATCGCCTTCTCAATCATTGACGGCCAGCTGCCTTCAAACGCCAAGGCCGGTTACGTTATCCGCCGTATCCTTCGCCGCGCAGTACGTTACGCCTACACATTCCTGGGCCAGAAGGAGGCATTCCTCTACAAATTACTGCCCGTACTGATTGACAACATGGGTGAGGCGTATCCCGAACTTAAGGCACAGAAGACCCTAATTGAGAAGGTCATCATTGAGGAGGAGGAGTCATTCCTGCGCACCCTTGACACCGGCATCAAACTGCTTGACAAGGTTATGGCCGATGCCAAGACAGCCAACACAACAGTTATAAGCGGTGTAAACGCATTCACACTTTATGATACTTACGGATTCCCGCTTGACCTTACTGAACTCATTCTGCGTGAGAACGGCATGACCG
>JAFZKR010000089.1 GCA_017551845.1 Bacteroidaceae bacterium | reverse complement strand
CCGGCGGAATCACAAAACAAAACAGGCATCAAATGATGCCTGTTTTGTTTTGCATTCCGCCGGATAGGGAACTTGTTCACTGTCACGGCGGAGTGCAAAACAAATACTGGCGGTTTACCGACAGTTTTGCTTTGTGGCAATTAGCTCCCCGCAGGGGAAGGAATGCGCGAAAGCGAATTCCGGCATTCCGCCGGGATGGAAGCTCGGCGCAAAAGCGAATTCCGGCAGTGCTAAAGAAGAGTATACAAGGTTTCTGTTAACCCATCAGCATTACCAGGAAAGACTATACCTTTCATTCCAAGGGCTATCGCTGCATTGACATTGTCCTTGCGGTCATCTATGAAGACGCACTCTTGGGGATTGAGATTGTATTTGGACAGCAGGAGTTGGTATATGGCGGGGTCGGGTTTGGCCAGTTTGACGTGACTGGAAACGACTATGTTATCTATGCTGGCAATGGTTTTGAAGCGGCGGCGGGCCTCATCAAATGTCTCGGCGGGCCAGTTTGTAAGGCCATAGACCCCTACTCCTTTGGCTTTCAGGTCCTGAATCAGTTCAAGCATGCCTGGTATCTCACCGTTGCACATTTCAAACCAGCGGTCACGGAACATTGCTACGGCATCGGCATACTCAGGAAATGTGGATTGTAGTTCAGCTACGCATTTGTCCATGCTTTCACCTCGGTCCATGCGTGTGAACCATTCACGGTTGCAGACGTGGTCGGTAAAGAATCGGCATTTCTCTTCATCGCCATTAAAGTATGGCAGGAACAGATATGCAGGATTCCAGTCAATCAAGACGTTTCCAAAGTCGAAAACTACATTCTTAATCATTTGACTGAATGTTTGTTATGGTATCTGACATAATGCTGTCAGGAACTTCAATACCAACCATCTTCATGTATCCGCTTACAGCTCTAAGGTACTCAGGCATATCGTCTTCCTTGATGGGATCAACGGCAGGCAGATCCATGCGCAGAGGATCAATTGCAGTTCCGTTCTTGAACACGCGGTAGTCAAGATGCGGACCGGTTGCTGTACCGGTCATACCTACGTAGCCTATCAACTGCCCCTGTGATACATGACTACCTACGGATATACCTTTGGCAAAACCGCGCAGGTGCATATACTCGGTAGTATAGGTGGAGTTATGCTTTATCTTGATGTAGTTGCCTCCACCCTTGCTGTCCCAGGCTCTGGCAGTGACTACACCATCACCAACTGAATAGACCGGTGTTCCGGAAGGTGCCGCATAATCAACACCATGATGGGCACGTACAATCTTTTTAATGGGATGAAGGCGGGCATTTGAGAATTTTGAACTGATACGTGTATAACTCAAGGGCGCCTTCAGGAACGCACGCCTCAGGCTAGTACCCATCTCATCAAAATACTCTCCGCGCTCATTATGGTAGGTATATCGGAATGCATAATGATCTGTGCCTGAGGTAATGAAGTTGGCTGCGAGAATTTCGCCTGTCGCCACTCTTACACTGTCGGCAAACATCTCCTGATAATATACTGAGAATGAGTCACGTTTCTGTATACCAAAGAAGTCTATAGTCCAGGAGTATATATCGGCAAGCATACCGGCCAGATCGGGAGCAGCGCCCTGGTCTATCATGGCGTTCCAGAGTGATGTCTCTATGCTTCCGCTTATGTAGTTCAGGACTGTATCAACATCTATTGAACCTATGTAACTGTAAATACTGTCGCAGAGCGAGTAAACGGCGTAATCGGTTTTGTTTATGTCGTATACAAAGAACCTTGCCGTAGCAACTGAATCGCGGTCGCGCAGAATATGGTACGGTTTGCCGGACTGCATCTTACGTACGCTCCAGGTCTTCTCGGAGGCTTTCTCCAGATAGTATATGTTCTGTGATGAGACATCATACCTATAGAGAATGGTTGAAAGGAGTTCGTTACGTCCTATTGTACCGTCTACGATTTCAAGACTGTCAATGTTGATTCCCCAACGGAATACAGGTTCTGGCTCAAAATACGAGACATCTTCCGGTTCCGGTTCGGGCGCAATGCTGCTTTGCTTGCATGATATAGCAATAGCTATCAGTGCAGCCAGAATAGTGGTATAGCGCCAGAATAACTTCATCCCTCAATACCAGCAAATCCTTTGATTATCTCTTCATGAAGAGCCTTGCTCACGGGAACAAGCGGCAGACGCATCACGTTTTCCAATTGTCCGCGGTTTGCCATCAGGTCCTTTACACCGCAGGGACTGCCCTCCTTGAACAGAAGTCCGTACAAAGGAGAAAGTTGATTCTGGATTGCCTGAGCATCGGCCAAACGTCCTTGCATGGTCAGATGGATAAGTTCACTGTATCTCTTGGGTATAGCATTGCCTATCACTGAAATAACACCGGCAGCACCAGCACTGATAGCCTCCATTGCAAGGCTGTCATCACCTATTATTACATGGAAACCATCGGGAGCACCTGCTATTATCTCCTTTACCTGATCCATCTTACCCGATGCCTCCTTGATGCCTATTACGTTCTTGAACTCACGGGCAATGCGGAGTGTGGTCTCGGCACTCATATTAACTCCGGTACGTCCGGGAACGTTGTAGAGTATCAAAGGCTTCTTTGTGGTCTTGGCAATCTCGGAAAAATGGCGATATATACCCTCCTGAGAAGGTTTGTTATAGAATGGAACGGCGCTCAGTATGCCGTCAACACCGTCAAGTTCATAGTTGTGGATATTCTCCAGCACACTTGCGGTGCAATTGCTGCTGCAACCTACCATAATAGGAATACGACCTGCATTCTGCTTAATCACAAACTTAATCACCTGAAGGCGTTCTGATTCAGAAAGCGTTGGAGTCTCGGCGGTTGTGCCAAGCACGCAAAGGTGGTCTACGCCACCGGCAATCAGGTTCTCCACGATCTTTGCCAGACTGTCAAAATCAATCTGACCGTCTGCTTTAAAAGGCGTCACAAGCGCCACACCAAGGCCCTTAAAAGGGTAAGAGTAATTCATTGGTTACTATTGAAGGTTTTTCATTAATCATTTCCAGAAATTCATTCTCACTGACCAGCCTTACGCCAAGCTCCTGGGCTTTCTCACGTTTGGCGGGTCCCATATTTTCACCGGCCAGCACAAATGATGTCTTGGCCGATATGCTGCCGGAGTTCTTGCCTCCGTGACGCTCTATGAGCGCCTTGTATTCATCACGTGAGTGGTGGTTGAATACACCGCTTATCACGATTATCTTGTCTTTCAACAAATCAGTTCCTCCTTCCTGCTCCTCCTGTGCCAATTCCATCTGCAAGCCGAATTCCTTGAGTCTATTTACAAGCGCACGACTGCGTTCATCGGCAAAGAAAGAGACAATGCTCTGAGCAATCTTTGTGCCTATCTCATTTACGGCAGTAAGTTGCTCCATTGTGGCGTTTTCAAGGGCCTCCATCGATTTGAATGCGCGCGCCAGTATCTTGGCAACCGTCTCGCCTACAAATCGTATACCTATGGCAAACAGGACCCTTTCAAAAGGAACCTTCTTAGAGTCATCAATGCCGTGTACAATGCTTACGGCCGATTTCTCTCCAAGTCCCTCCAGACGGCAGATATCCATTGCCTTAAGAGTATACAGGTCAGCAATATCCTTTATCAAACCGGCCTGGTAGAACAGGTCAATAGTCTCTGTTCCAAGACCATCTATATTCATGGCCTTACGGCTCACAAAGTGCTCAATACGTCCCTTAATCTGCGGCGGACAGCTTATTGCATTGGGGCAATAGTATGCGGCCTCCCCCTCATAGCGTATCAGTTTGGTTCCGCACTCAGGGCATACATCGGCAAACTTTACTGGATCCCCCATAAGCAGGGAACGTGAATCCATATCCACGCCTGTAATCTTGGGTATTATCTCACCGCCCTTCTCCACATAGACCATATCGCCTACATGAAGGTCCAGACCCTTGATAATGTCCGCATTATGCAGTGTGGCGCGCTTTACTATAGTTCCGGACAACTGTACCGGATCCAGGTTTGCCACCGGAGTCACAGCACCTGTACGTCCCACCTGATATGATACGCTGTTAAGGCGCGTAAGCTGACGTTCTGCCTGGAACTTGTAAGCAATTGCCCAGCGCGGTGACTTGGCCTTGAATCCGAGGTTACGCTGCTGTTTGAGCGAATTAACCTTGAGCACAATGCCATCGGTTGCAACCGGAAGGTTCTTACGCTCTGTGTCCCAATAGTTTATATAGTCAAGCACCTCATCAATAGTGGTGCATTTCTTCATATGGTCCGATACCTTGAAACCCCATTTTGCAGCCTCCATCATATTCTCATAATGGCCGTCACATGGTAATTCTTCACCGAGCAGATAATAGAGATATGAATCCAGCTGACGACGTGCCACCTCCTGAGGATTCAGCAGTTTGAGTGTGCCCGATGCTGCGTTACGCGGATTCGCAAACAGAGGCTCCTCCTGACGTTCACGCTCAGCATTAAGTTTTTCAAAAGATGTCCATGGCATAAGCACTTCACCGCGAATTTCAAAATTACGCGGATAACTGCCTTTCTGGAGCACCAGTGGTACTGACTTGATTGTGCGTACGTTATCGGTTACAATATCACCCTTGACGCCATCACCGCGGGTTACAGCCTGAACCAGTTTGCCATCCTCATAGATGAGTGATATGGAAAGGCCGTCATATTTGAGCTCACAGCATATCTCAAACGGCTCATTCAAAAGCCCGCTAACGCGCTGGAAAAAGTCACGAACCTCCTGCTCATTATATGTATTGTCCAGCGAAAGCATGGGATAACGGTGCTCAGCCTGTACAAAACCCTTGCTCAAGTCACTTCCTACGCGCTGTGTGGGTGAATTGGAATCATAGAGTTCAGGATGCATGTTTTCAAGGTCTATGAGCTCATGCATAAGTTGGTCGAACTCTATATCAGATATTACGGGAGCGTTCTGGACATAGTACAAATTGTTGTACTTATGCAACAGTTCACGCAACTGAAATATCCGTTCTGATTCGCTCATTTGAAAGTACCGTTTTCAGACCGCGAATTTACGCATAATTTTGTAATTTTGCAGGCGTTTAGAGTACATATTTATGCGTATAGACATACTTACAGTATTCCCCGATATGCTTGAGGGCTTCTTTAACTGCTCAATGATGGCACGTGCCCACAAAGCCGGTCTTGCCGATATTCATCTGCATGATATTAGGGACTACACCACCGATAAGCATCACAAGACCGATGACTACCCCTTTGGCGGCTGCGCCGGTCTTGTAATGAAAATAGAACCCATAGACCGCCTTATAACCGACCTTAAGTCACAACGCAAATACGATGAAGTAATATACACTTCACCCGATGGCGAGCAGTTCAATCAGAAGACAGCCAACAGCCTCTCACTGCTAAACAACGTAATAATCCTATGCGGTCACTATAAAGGAATCGATTACCGCATCCGTGAACACCTGATAACCCGCGAGATAAGCATCGGCGATTACGTCCTGACCGGAGGAGAGCTTGCCGCCGCCGTAATGACCGACAGCATAGTACGCCTTATCCCTGGAGTACTTTCCGATGAACAGTCTGCCCTCTCCGACTGCTTCCAGGACAACCTCCTTGCCCCACCCGTCTATACCCGTCCCTCCAACTACAAAGGCTGGAAAGTCCCCGATGTCCTACTCTCAGGCAACCAAGCCCTTATAGACGACTGGGAATTCCAACAATCCCTGGACCGTACCAAACGTCTCCGTCCTGATTTATTAGAATG